>CAJXRS010000012.1 GCA_913060555.1 uncultured Gammaproteobacteria bacterium
CCGCGAGGGCGGCCGCACCGTGGGCGCCGGCGTCGTCGCCAAGATCCTCGAGTGATCCCTGCGGGACATCGGGCCGATCCCGATGTCCCGGCAACGGCCGGAGCCCGGATTTCCGGTTGACAACAGGCGCTATCGCCTCTAGAATTCCGCCTCTTTTTCGCTGGGTTCCGGGCCTGTCAGCTGGCTCTGGTCGGAGTAAAAAGTTCATGCAAGGCCAAAGGATAAGAATTCGTCTCAAGGCGTTCGATCATCGTCTGATCGATGCCTCGACGCGGGAGATCGTCGAGACGGTCAGGCGCACCGGTGCGCAGATCCGCGGGCCGATCCCACTGCCTACCCGGAACGAGCGCTTCACGGTGCTGATTTCGCCGCACGTGAACAAGGATGCCCGGGACCAATACGAGATTCGTACCCACAAGCGGCTGCTCGATATCCTCGAGCCCAGTGAAAAGACGGTCGATGCACTGATGAAGCTGGACCTGGCTGCGGGAGTGGAAGTGCAGATCAGCCTGGGATAGCCGAACAGCAAGCCTGCCGGCCCAGAGGCCGGCCGTGTGACGCTCTGCAATGGGCGGCCATAGCGGGTAACAGCCCCATACACCGAGAGGTTACAAGATGAATATCGGAATCGTCGGCCGCAAGTGCGGCATGACGCGGATTTTTGCTGACAACGGTGCCTCTGTCCCGGTCACAGTGATCGAGGTGCAGCCCAACCGCATCACGCAGGTCAAATCAGCAGCAGCGGACGGTTACCACGCCGTGCAGGTCACCTGCGGTGCGCGCAAGCCCAGTCGGGTGCCCCGGCCGCAGGCCGGCCATTTCGCCAAGGCCGGCACCGAGGCCGGGCGCGGGCTGTGGGAATTCCGCGTGGCCTCGGAGTCCGAGCTCGACGGCCTGGAGCCCGGCGGCGTCGTCACCGTGGAGCGGTTCACGGCCGGCCAGCTGGTCGATGTCAGCGGGACATCCAAGGGCAAGGGTTTCGCCGGTGTCGTCAAGCGCTGGAACTTCAGCACCCAGGACGCCACCCATGGCAACTCCCTGTCGCACCGCGCGCCGGGCTCCATCGGCCAGAACCAGACCCCGGGTCGGGTGTTCAAGGGCAAGAAGATGGCCGGTCACATGGGCGCCGAGCGGGTCACCGTGCAGAACCTCGAAGTGGTACGCGTCGATGTCGAGCGCAACTTGCTGCTCGTCAAGGGCGCGGTTCCCGGCGCCGAAGGCGGAAATCTGATCGTACGCTTTGCCTGCAAAGCCAAGGCCTGAGGAGTCAGATATGGAGTTGGCCATTGCGAGTCCTGCTGGAAACGGCGGCACCCTGACGGTGTCCGACGTGGCCTTCGGGCGCGAGTTCAACGAGGATCTGGTCCATCAGGCGGTGACTGCCTATCTGGCCGGGGCCAGGCAGGGGACCAAGAGTCAGAAAAGCCGTTCCGAGGTTGCGGGCGGCGGCCGCAAGCCCTGGCGGCAGAAAGGTACCGGCCGTGCGCGGGCGGGGACCATCCGCAGCCCCCTGTGGCGATCCGGCGGCACGACCTTCGCCGCCAAGCCGCGCGACCACGGCCAGAAAATCAATCGCAAGATGTACCGCGCGGCATTGCGGACCATTCTTTCCGAGTTGGCCCGGCAGGGTCGGCTGGTGGTGGTCGACGAATTTGCCGTCGCCCAGCCCAAGACCAGAGAGCTGTGCGGCAAGCTCGGCGAGCTCGGGCTGAACGATGTGCTGATTGTCACCGAGGAGATCAGCGAAAATCTGTGGCTGTCGTCCCGCAACCTGCATCGGGTCGAGGTCACTGCAGTGGCGGCCGTCGATCCCGTGTGCCTCATCGGCCACGAAAAGGTACTGATGACAGTGCCCGCTGTAAGGAAATTCGAGGAGGTGCTGGGGTGAAGGCAGAGCGTGTTTTCCAGATTATCTCCGCGCCGCATTTCTCGGAGAAGGCCGCAAATGTAGGCGACGCTGCCAACCAGGTGGTATTGCGCGTCGCCCGCAGTGCCAGCAAGCCGGAGATCCGCGAGGCAGTCGAGGAATTGTTCAAGGTGCGCGTCGAGCAGGTCCGAGTCCTGAACGTAAAGGGCAAGCAACGGCGCACCCGCTTCGGTACGGGCCGCAGATCCGACTGGAAGAAAGCCTATGTGCGCCTTGCTGAAGGGCAGGACATCGACTTCACCGCGATCGACTAGGGGATAGGCCATGGCAGTGATCAAAAGAAAACCGACCTCCCCAGGCAGACGGTTCGTCGTCAGCGTGGTGTCGCCGGAACTGCACAAGGGCGCGCCTTATGCACCGCTGCTGGAGCGCAAGGCCGCCAGTGGCGGCCGCAACAATGGCGGCCGCATCACCGTGCGCCACCGCGGAGGGGGCCACAAGCAGCATTATCGGGTAATTGACTTCCGTCGTGACAAGGACGGTGTACCGGCAACTGTCGAGCGCCTCGAGTATGATCCCAACCGCACGGCCCATATCGCCCTGCTGTGTTATCGCGACGGCGAGCGGCGCTACGTCATTGCGCCCAAGGGGCTGGCGGCCGGAGATCAAGTGATTTCGGGCGCCCACGCGCCCATCAAGGTGGGCAACTGCCTGCCATTGCGCAATATGCCTGTGGGCAGCGTGGTGTTCTGCGTCGAAATGAAGCCCGGCAAAGGGGCTCAGCTGGCGCGCAGCGCCGGTGCCTCGGCCCAGCTCGTCGCCCGAGAGGGCAGGTACGCGACTCTCAGGTTGCGCAGCGGCGAAATGCGCAAGGTGCTGTCCGAGTGTCGGGCGACCCTGGGCGAGGCTTCTAACAGCGACAATAGCCTGCGGTCACTGGGCAAGGCCGGCGCCAAGCGTTGGCGCGGCATTCGCCCGACCGTGCGCGGCGTCGCGATGAACCCGGTCGATCATCCCCACGGTGGTGGGGAAGGAAAAACGTCAGGCGGACGGCATCCGGTGACGCCCTGGGGCGTGCCGACCAAGGGTTATCGGACGCGCAAGAGCAAGCGCACCGGTAGCCTGATCGTAAGGCGCCGCGACCGCTGATGGCGCAACCCGTTGAGTTGAGGAAAGTATCGTGCCACGTTCGCTGAAAAAGGGTCCATTTGTAGATATTCACCTGGTGCAGAAGGTGCGCGTCGCCGCCGAGGGCAACGACAGGAGGCCGATCAAGACCTGGTCCCGGCGCTCCATGATTGTGCCGCAGATGGTGGGGCTTACGATTGCCGTGCATAACGGGCGCCAGCACGTGCCTGTGCTGGTCAGCGAGGAGATGGTGGGCCACAAGCTGGGCGAGTTCGCGGCGACGCGGAGCTATCGTGGCCATGTTGCTGACAAGAAAGCGAGACGTTGATTGGAGAGTGCGGATGGAAGTGGCAGCTAGGCTGAAGGGCGCACGGCTTTCGGCGCAGAAAGCGCGGCTGGTCGCAGACCAGGTGCGCGGCAAGCGGGTAGAGGAAGCGCTGGATTTGCTGTCGTTCAGCAAGAAAAAGGGCGGGGCGGTGATCAAGAAGCTGCTCGAGTCGGCAATTGCCAACGCCGAGCACAACGAGGGCGCCGACGTCGACGAACTCAAGGTATCGACCATTTTCGTGGACGAAGGCACAACCCTGAAACGGTTGATGCCGCGCGCCAAGGGCCGGGCCGATCGGATTTTCAAGCGCAGCTGCCACATCACCATCAAAGTGGCGGACGCGTAAGCGAGGGCTGAAATGGGTCAGAAGGTACATCCAACCGGCATTCGGCTGGGAATCGTCAAGCACCACACCTCGGTCTGGTATGCTGACAAGGGCAACTATGCCAAATGGCTGAACGCCGACCTGCGGGTGCGCAAGCTCATTCAGGAGCGGCTCGCGCATGCGTCCGTGAGCCGCATAGAGATCGAGCGGCCGTCTGCCTCGGCGCGCATCACCATCCATACCGCGCGGCCCGGCATTGTGATCGGCAAAAAAGGCGAGGATGTCGATCGGCTGCGCGTACGGATCGCTGCTGAGCTGGGTGTGCCTGTGCACATCAACATCGAGGAGGTGCGCAAGCCCGACCTGGATGCGGCGCTGGTGGCCCAGAGTATTGCCCAGCAGCTACAGCGGCGAGTGATGTTCCGGCGCGCCATGCGGCGCGCAGTACAGAACGCCATGCGCCAGGGCGCGCAGGGCGTCAAGGTGCAAGTCGGCGGACGGCTGGGCGGCACCGAGATCGCGCGCTCCGAGTGGTACCGTGAGGGCCGAGTGCCGCTGCACACACTCCGTGCGGACGTCGACTACGCGACCGCCGAGGCGGCCACCACCTACGGCATCATCGGCGTCAAGGTCTGGATCTTCAAAGGTGAAGTTCTGGGTGGCGAGGCTGCTGAGACACCCGCCGCGAAGAAGTAACTGAATCATTGGAAACACCGGCATGCTGCAACCCAAGCGTACGAAATTCCGAAAGCAACAGAAGGGCCGCAATCGCGGGCTCGCCGAACGCGGCAGTAAGGTCAGCTTCGGCGAATTCGGCCTCAAGGCAATCGGCCGCGGGCGACTTACCGCACGGCAGATCGAGGCGGCTCGACGCGTGATCACGCGCCGCATCAAGCGGGGCGGCAAGGTCTGGATTCGCGTGTTTCCGGACAAGCCGATCACCCAGAAGCCACTCGAAGTGCGGATGGGCAAGGGCAAGGGTAACGTCGAGTTCTGGGTCGCCCAGATCCAGCCGGGCCGAGTGCTCTATGAAATGGAGGGAGTGCCCGAGGAAGTGGCTCGCGAGGCCTTCACCCTGGCCGCCGCCAAGTTGCCCATGGCAACCACCTTCGTGAAACGGACAGTGATGTGATGAAAGCCAGTGAATTACGTGGGCAGTCGCCCGAGGTCTTGCGCGCGATGTTGCTGGAACGCCGGAAAGAGCAGTTCCGCCAGCGCATCCAGAAGGCGACCGGGCAGTTGGAGGCGAATCAATTGATTCGTCAGACCCGGCGGGATATCGCCCGGATCAAGACCGTTTTGCAGCAATTGAACGACAGGACTGACCGTTAAATGGCCGAGCATACGATAGTAGAGACCGGGGCGCGGACGCTTTCCGGGCGCGTGGTAAGCGACAAGATGGAAAAGACCGTCACCGTGCTCATCGAACGCCGCGTGCGTCACCCGGTGTACGGCAAGGTGGTGACCCGTTCGACCAAGATCAAGGCGCACGACGAGGGCAACGAATGCCGCATCGGCGATCTGGTGGCGATCGCGGAAACCCGGCCCCTTTCCCGCACCAAGGCTTGGCGGTTGGTTGAAGTGATCGAGCGCGCGGTGCAAATCTGAGCACCCGGTCGTCAAAGCTGGAGAGATCATATGATTCAGGTGCAGAGCTATCTCGATGTTGCGGACAACAGTGGCGCCCGCCGGGTGATGTGCATCAAGGTGCTCGGCGGCTCAAAGCGCCGCTACGCCAAGATTGGTGACGTGATCAAGGTCAGCGTCAAGGAAGCCATTCCGCGCGGCAAGGTCAAGAAGGGCCAAGTCATGAACGCCGTGGTGGTGCGGACCCGCAAGGGCGTGCGACGCCCCGACGGCAGCCTGATCCGCTTCGATGGCAATGCGGCGGTACTGCTCAACAATCAGCTGGCGCCGATCGGCACCCGGATCTTTGGTCCGGTCACCCGGGAGCTGAGGGGCGAGCGCTTCATGCGCATCATTTCCCTCGCGCCGGAAGTGCTGTGAAAGCAGAAGGGAGATTGGTGGCAATGAAAAAGATTCGTAGTCAGGACGAAGTAGTGGTGATCGCCGGCCGCGACAAGGGGCGGCGCGGGAAAGTGCTCAAGATTCTGGACGGCAGCAGGTTGCTGGTCTCCGGCGTGCAGATTGTCAAGAAGCATCAGAAACCCAATCCGCAGATGGGCGTACCCGGCGGGATTCTGGAGCGCGAGGCGCCGATCCAAGTGTCCAATGTGGCGATCTACAATCCAGCTACAGGCAAGCCAGATCGAGTCGGTTTTCGCTCACTCGAAGATGGTCGCAAAATTCGCGTATTCAAGTCGAGCGGTGAACCGCTGGACGCGAGAGATCGATGACGATGTCAAAACTTAAAGAGCTGTACCGCGCTGAGTTGGCGCCCCGGTTGCGCGAGGAACTGGGCGTTCGGAATGTGATGGAAGTGCCGCGGATCACCAAGATCACCCTCAATATGGGTGTTGGGGAAGCCGTGGCCGACCGCAAGGTGCTCGACAACGCCATGCTGGATCTGACGCGGATCTCCGGACAGAAACCCGTGGTGACCAAGGCGCGCAAGTCCATCGCCGGGTTCAAGATCCGCGACGGCTGGCCCATAGGCTGCAAGGTAACCCTGCGGCGTGAGCGGATGTACGACTTCCTCGAGCGCCTGATTTCGATCGCCATCCCGCGGACCCGCGATTTTCGTGGAGTCAGCGCCAAGTCCTTCGACGGGCGTGGAAATTTTGCCATGGGGATCTCCGAGCAGATCATTTTCCCGGAAATCGATTACGACAAGGTCGACAAGCTGAGGGGGCTGGACATCGTGATCACGACCACCGCGCGTAACGACGACGAGGGCCGCGCCCTACTGCGCGCCTTCCGGTTTCCCCTTAGAGGTTAAGGAGTTATGGCCAAGAAGTGCATGATTGAACGAGAGCTGAGACGCACCAAGGCAGTGGCCAAATACGCTGAAAAGCGCGCCCAGCTGAAAAAGGTAATTGCCGATATCGAGCGCCCGGACGAAGAGCGCTGGGCGGCGCAGCGGCAGCTGCAGGGGTTGCCGCGCGACGCGAGCCCAGTCCGGCAGCGCCGTCGGTGCCAGATCACCGGCCGTTCCAGGGGCGTCTACCGCAAGTTCGGACTGTGCCGCAACAAACTGCGCGAAGCAGCCATGCGCGGAGATGTACCCGGCCTCGTCAAGGCGAGCTGGTAGGCCAACAGGAGTATCGAACCATGAGTATGCAGGATTCCCTGGCTGATATGCTGACGCGGATACGCAACGCGCAAGCAAGGTTGCGGCCTTCGGTATCGATGCCCTCGTCCAAGCTGCACGTCGCGGTAGCGCGCCTGTTGCTGGAAGAGGGTTATATCAGCGACTTTTCCGAGGCCGGCGAAGTCAAAAAACAGCTCACCATCTCCCTGAGGTATTTCGAGGGTAAGCCCGTCATCGAAGAAATGAAACGGGTCAGCCGCCCCGGCCTGCGCCGTTACTCCGGGACCAAGGCACTACCCCAAGTGCGTGGCGGGTTGGGGATTGCAGTGGTGTCTACCAGTAAGGGCCTGATGACAGACCGTGCGGCACGCGCCGCGGGTGTCGGTGGCGAAATCCTCTGTACGGTGTTCTGACGGGACATAGCGATGTCGAGAATAGCCAAATATCCAGTCCAGATCCCCACCGGGGTCGAGGTGCTGTTGAGTCAGGATAGCCTGGTGATCAAGGGGCGCAACGGAGAATTGTCGATGGCGCTTCACCCAGGTGTGCGGGTCGGCCAGGAATCCGGTGCTCTGACCTTCGCCCCGAAGGGTGGCGCGATCAGCGCCCAGGCCATGGCGGGAACCACTCGTGCACTGGCGAACAACATGGTAGTCGGTGTCAGCACAGGATTTCAGCGGCGTTTGACGCTGGTGGGGGTCGGTTACCGGGCGGCGGTTCAAGGCAACAAGCTCAACCTGACGCTCGGATTTTCCCATCCGGTCGTATATGAGTTGCCGGACGGGGTCACCGCCGAGGTTCCGAGTCAGACGGAAATCCTGCTCAAGGCTGCTGACAAGCAGCTCCTCGGCCAGGTCGCGGCGGAGATCCGCGCATTCCGTCCGCCGGAACCCTACAAGGGAAAAGGTGTGCGGTACGCCGACGAACAGGTGCGCCGCAAAGAGGCCAAAAAGAAATAGCAGGTGATGCGATGAACGACAAAAAGGCAGCCCGACAGCGACGAGCCCGCCGGGTCCGCGCGAAGATTCGCGATTTGGGGGTGCAACGGCTCTGCGTGCATCGCAGTGCACGGCACATCTACGCGCAGGTGATTTGCAGCCACCAGGGACGTGACGAGGTGATCGCTCAGGCGTCGACGCTGGATGAGTCGCTACGCAAGGCGGCGACTGGAAATATCGACGCGGCGGCGGCGGTTGGTGCGCTGGTTGCCGAGCGCGCGAAAGGGGCCGGGGTCACAACAGTGGCCTTCGATCGCAGCGGCTTCCGCTACCACGGGCGCGTCAAGGCGCTCGCGGATGCCGCCCGCGCCGGTGGACTGAACTTCTAAGGGCGAAATGATGGCTAAGCAAAATCCCAGGGTTACCGATGCCAACGACGGCCTGATCGAAAAGCTGGTCGAGATAAACCGCGTCGCCAAGACGGTGAAGGGCGGCCGAATTTTCGGCTTCACGGCGTTGACCGTGGTTGGCGACGGCAAGGGCCGGGTTGGCTTCGGGCGTGGTAAGGCCCGCGAGGTGCCGCTGGCCATCCAGAAGGCCATCGAGGCGGCACGGCGTAACATGATTGACGTCGATCTCAAGGGCAGCACCCTGCAATATTCGATTGCCGCCAAGCATGGGGCTTCTCGGGTCTATATGCAGCCGGCGTCCGATGGTACCGGTGTGATCGCCGGCGGCGCGATGCGCGCGGTACTCGAATTGGCCGGCGTGCAGAATGTACTGGCCAAGTGTTACGGCTCTACCAACCCGGTGAACGTGGTGCGAGCGACCTTCGAAGGTTTGCGGCACATGCGATCTCCCGACCAGGTGGCGGCGCGCCGTGGTAAAAGGGTTGAGGATATTCTGGGTTGAGGGCAGCGGCCTCCAGGTAGGATGAAGCGATGACTGGCAAATTGAAAATCGTGCAAATCAAAAGTAGCCACGGCCGCATGGAAAGACACCGTGCCTGTCTGAGAGGACTGGGATTGCGGCGAGTCGGCCACGAAGTTTTGGTGGAAGACACGCCTGCGGTGCGGGGCATGGCCCGTAAGGTGGATTACATGGTTCGGGTGGAGGAAGTATGACGGAGATGCGCCTGAATACATTGAGCCCGGCGCCGGGACACGTCAAAGCGGCCAAACGGGTGGGCAGAGGTATCGGCAGCGGCCTGGGCAAGACCTGTGGCAGAGGCCATAAGGGGCAGAAATCCCGCGCCGGCGGCCGGGTACGCCCCGGTTTCGAAGGTGGTCAGATGCCTTTGCAGAAGCGGCTCCCCAAATATGGCTTTGGCAGCCGTATCGCCAGAGTTACGGCGGAGATTCGACTCGGCGAGCTCAATCGCGTGGCCGATGAAGTGGTTGACTTGGACGCGCTCCGGCGGGCCCGCCTGATCGGTAGTGGAATCGAGCGGGCACGGATTTTTCTGGCCGGCGAACTGCAGCCCGGTCGTGTGCTCGTGATTCGAGGCCTGGCGGTGAGCAAGGGTGCGCGAGCGGCGATCGAAGCCGCCGGTGGCCGGGTGGAGGCCTCCTAAAGCCATGGCACGGCGCCCGTCGCTTCCAGTCAACCAGAAGGGCCTCGGTGAGCTCTGGGCACGGCTGCGCTTCCTGTTACTTGCCATTGTGGTCTATCGGATCGGGACCCATATTCCCCTGCCTGGCATTGACCCGGATCGGGTCGCGGATCTGTTTCAGCAGAACCAGGGCACGTTGCTCGGCATGTTCAACATGTTCTCCGGGGGCGCCCTGGAGCGAATGAGCATCATGGCGCTGGGAGTGATGCCCTACATATCCGCGTCCATCATCATTCAGCTGTTGAGTGCGGTGACGCCCTCGCTGGAACAATTGAAGAAAGAGGGCGATGCGGGTAGGCGGAAGCTTACCCAGATGACGCGTTATCTGACCGTCGCGCTGGCGCTGGTCCAGGGCACGGGTATGGCCTTTGGATTGTCCGGTCAGGGTATGGCGTATTACGCCGGACCGACCTTTTATCTGACCGCAATCACCTCCTTGGTGGCCGGGGCGGTCTTCCTGATGTGGCTCGGCGAACAGATCACCGAGCGCGGAGTGGGTAATGGGATTTCGATGCTGATCTTTTCCGGTATCGTTGCCGGATTGCCACGCGCTCTGGGCCAGGCCTTCGAATCGGCGCGCCAGGGCGAGTTGAACGTCGTGGTGCTGTTGGCGGTGGCCCTGATAGCCATTGCCGTGGTGTATTTCGTGGTCTTCATCGAGCGTGGGCAGCGACGAATCACCGTCAACTACGCGCAACGGCAGCAGGGGCGACGCGCCTATGCCCAGCAGAGCAGCCACCTGCCGCTCAAGGTCAACATGGCCGGGGTGATTCCCGCGATCTTCGCCAGCAGTCTGCTGCTGTTTCCGGCGACCGTGACCCAGATGTTCGGGCAGGGTACGGGCGCACCGGACTGGCTCCAGGACGTGGCTTTCTTCCTGGGCCCGGGCCAGTTATTGCACAATATGTTGTTCGCAGCGCTGATCATTTTTTTCTGCTTCTTTTATACGGCGCTGGTGTTCAATCCCAAGGAGGTGGCGGACAACCTCAAGCGGGGTAATGCTTACCTTCCGGGGATCCGGCCGGGCGATCAGACCGCGCACTACATCGATGGTGTGGTGACCAGACTTACGGTGATCGGTGCGCTCTACATCGCCGGAGTCTGTCTGCTGCCACAGGTGCTGAACGTGTATTTCAACGTGCCCTTCTATCTGGGGGGCACTTCACTGCTGATTGCAGTGGTGGTGACGATGGATTTCATGGCCCAGGTGCAGTCGCATTTGATGTCGCACCAGTATGAATCGGTAATGAAGAAAGCCAATCTGAAAAGCTACGGCGGCGGTACCCGCTGAATCACGAGGTGAAACATGAAGGTGAGGGCATCGGTAAAAAAGGTCTGCCGCAACTGTAAGCAGATTCGCCGTAACGGGGTGATTCGCATCATTTGCAGCGCCGAACCGCGGCACAAACAGCGCCAGGGTTGACCCCCTGAGCGGGGTTGATTTTTGGTGACGTGATCATTAGGCTAGCGCGCCCTCTGCGCCAGCGGGGAGTGAACCTGAATAACGGAGTGAGTTAGATGGCCCGTATCGCCGGCGTCAATGTCCCGGACAACAAACACGCGGTGGTTTCGCTGACCTATGTCTTTGGCATCGGTCGCACCACTGCCCAGCGCATCTGCGAAGAGTCCAACGTGCCCGAGACCCAGCGGATCGGTGAGTTGAGCGAAGAGCAATTGGATGCAGTGCGCGCCGCGGTTGCCCGGATCCCGGTGGAAGGTGATCTCCGCCGGCAGGTCAACATGAGTATCAAGCGGCTGCTGGATCTCGGGTGCTACCGCGGGCTGCGCCACCGCCGCGGGCTGCCTGCGCGGGGACAGCGGACCAAGACCAATGCGCGCACCCGCAAGGGCCCGCGCAAGCCGATCAAGCGTTGATAACGAGCGAACCATCTTATGGCGAAAACACCCAACAAGGCAGTCAAGAAGAAGGCCAAGCGCACCGTGATCGATGGTGTGGCCCACATCCATGCCTCGTTCAACAACACCATTGTGACGATCAGCGATCGCCAGGGCAACGCGCTGGCTTGGGCCACTTCGGGCGGCTCAGGCTTTCGCGGATCGCGTAAAAGCACGCCTTTCGCGGCGCAGGTTGCTGCGGAGCGGGCCGCGCTAGCGGCCCAGGAATACGGCCTGCAGACGGTCGACGTACGGGTTCGGGGGCCCGGCCCCGGCCGCGAATCTGCAGTTCGTGCGCTGAACAACGCGGGTTTCAAGGTGAGCAATATCACCGATGTCACCCCGATCCCCCACAACGGCTGCCGACCGCCCAAGAAGCGGCGGGTCTGATTTGAGCACTGAGAGGTTGATTGACTGATGGCTAGATATCTCGGCCCCACCTGCAAGCTGTCCCGCCGCGAGGGCACGGATCTATTCCTCAAGAGCGGGATCCGGCCGTTGGAGTCCAAGTGCCGGGCCGACAGCATCCCCGGTGTGCACGGCAAACGGCGGACCCGGCTGTCCGATTACGGGGTGCAGTTGCGCGAAAAGCAGAAAGTGCGCCGGTTGTACGGTGTGCTGGAAAAGCAATTCCGAAATTATTATGCGGCCGCTGCGCGCCGCAAGGGCGTGACCGGCGAGAATCTGTTGCGGCTGCTCGAGCAGCGGCTGGACAATGTGGTGTACCGCATGGGATTTGGCGCCACCCGTGCCGAAGCCCGTCAGTTGGTCGCGCACAGCGGTATTCTGGTGAATGGTGGCAAGGTGAATATCCCTTCCTTGCAGGTTGCCGAGGGAGATGTCATCACGGTTCGCGACAAGGCGAAGAAGCAATTGCGTATTCAATCGGCGTTGCAGCTCGCCTCGCAGCGTGGTGCGGTCGAATGGGTAGAAGTGGACTTGAACAAGATGGAAGGGGTGTTCAAGCGACCCCCGGACCGATCTGAGCTTCCCGGTGAGATCAACGAAAACCTGATCGTAGAGCTCTATTCGAAATAATTGCCGGCTTTTCCTGCCGGACAGATCAACAGTAGAGGGTTCATGCAAACGTCATCTACCGAACTGCTCACGCCGCGGTCCATCAATATCACGGCTTACGATGCCACCCACGCGCGCATCGTTCTGGAACCTCTGGAGCGGGGTTTCGGCTACACCCTGGGCAATGCCCTGCGCCGGATCCTGCTGTCCTCGATGCCCGGCTGTGCTGTCGTCGAGGTGGAAATCGACGGCGTCCAGCATGAATACAGCGCCATCGAGGGCGTCCAGGAAGACGTTATCGAGATTCTCCTCAACCTCAAGGGCGTGTCGATCTCGATGCATGGCAAGGACGATGTCCGGCTGACCCTGAGCAAAAAGGGGCCCGGTGCCGTCACCGCCGGCGATATTCAGTGCGATGCCAGCGTCGAGGTGCACAATCCCGACCATGTGATCTGCCTGATCTCGGGCGATACCCAACTCGACATGGTCTTGCGGGTACAGCGTGGCCGGGGCTATGAGCCGGCGGACAACCGCGAGAGCGACGCCGACGAGACCCGATCGATCGGCAAGTTGCAGCTCGACGCCTCCTACAGCCCGGTGCGGCGCGTGTCCTATGCGGTCGAAAGGGCCCGGGTGGAACAACGCACGGACCTGGACAAGCTGGTCCTGGACCTGGAGACCAATGGCAGCATAGGCCCGGAGGAAGCCATCCGCCGTGCCGCTGCCATCCTTCAACAACAGTTGGCCGTCTTCGCGGGTATAGAGGCGGACCGCCAGGCCGAGCCGGAGAAGCGGCATGCGGAGATCGACCCCATCCTGTTGCGCCCGGTGGATGATCTGGAGCTCACTGTACGCTCGGCCAATTGTCTCAAGGCGGAAGCCATCTACTACATTGGCGATCTGATCCAGCGTACCGAGGTGGAACTGCTGAAAACCCCGAATCTGGGCAAAAAGTCGCTTACCGAGATCAAGGACGTGCTGGCGTCGCGTGGGCTCTCCCTGGGCATGCGTCTGGAGAACTGGCCGCCGGCCGGGCTGAAATCCGAATCCAGCACCTGATCCGCCTGCCACCCTTAATCGACCCGCCGGGTTCATCCCGTTTGAGGAATTGAAGCAATGCGTCATCGTCACAGCGGTCGCAAACTGAATCGTACCAGTGCGCACCGGCGCGCCATGTTTCGCAACATGACTGCGTCCCTGGTCGCCCATGAGCTGATTCGCACCACCCTGCCCAAAGCCAAGGAGCTGCGCAGATTCGCCGAGCCCCTGATCACCCTGGCCAGGAATGACAACGTCGCCAACCGCCGGTTGGCGTTCAACCGGTTGCGCGACAAGGCTGCAGTTGGCAAGCTGTTTACCGAGCTGGGGCCGCGCTACCAAGCGCGTCCCGGCGGTTACCTGCGCATTCTCAAATGCGGCTACCGGACCGGCGACAAGGCACCCATGGCCTATGTCGAGCTGGTCGATCGGCCTGTGCTTGAAGACACTCCCGATGCCGCCGTCGAGGAGTGACGGGCTCTCGGGTACGGTGCGAATAGCCGGGGCGACCCGGCTTTTTGCTGTCTGCGGTGCCGCCTCTTGAGCCCTCGGCCGCAGGAAGACTCGTGAGCGAAGCCACCAAGATCCTGGTCACCGGTGGTGCCGGATATATCGGCAGCCATCTCGTGGTGGCGCTCGCCGAGCAGGGCTTCGATCCGGTAATACTGGACGATTTCAGTAACAGCCGCCCGCAGATTCGCGATCGACTGCAGCGGATTCTGGGCAGGGAGCTGCAGGTGGTCGCCGGCGACGTCAACGATCGCCACACCCTCCACGCCCTGTTCGCCGGCAGCGATTTCGCCGCGGTAGCCCACCTGGCCGGCCGCAAGGCGGTCGCGGAATCCGCCCGGCAGCCGCTCTCCTATTACCGCGCCAATGTCGGCGGCACCCTGGCACTGTGTGAGGCGATGGCTGAATTCGGGGTCCGGCATCTGTTGTTCAGCTCCTCGGCAACGGTTTACGGCGAATCCGCAGCCATGCCGCTGAGAGAGGATGCGCCGCTGCGTGCCACCAATCCCTACGGGCGTTCCAAGCTGATGGTCGAGCAGATGCTCGCCGATCTGGCCGTGGCCCAGCGCCCTGCCGACAAGCTCTGGCGCATCGCCGCGCTGCGCTATTTCAATCCTGTCGGTGCCCACCCCAGTGGCGAAATCGGCGAGGATCCCTTGGGTGAGCCCGAGAACCTGGCGCCCTACATCGCGCAGGTGGCGGTCGGGCGCCGGCAGCGGCTGCGGGTGTTCGGCAATCAATACCCGACAGCGGACGGCACCGGGGTGCGGGATTACATACATGTGATGGATCTGGTGGAAGGCCATGTCGCCGCACTCCGCTACCTGCTTAGCGAAGGCGGGGCTGGCTACTTTGTCTGGAACCTGGGGACCGGCTGCGGCGCCAGCGTGCTGGAAGTGATTGCCGCCTTCGAGCGCGCCAGCGGCCGGCCAGTGCCCTATGTGATCGACGCGCCGCGTCCGGGTGATGTCGCATCCTGCTGGGCGGACCCGCGCCGCGCCCAGCGTGACCTGGGTTGGCGTGCGCGCCGTACGCTGGATGAGATGATGCGCGATGTCTGGCGCTGGCAGGCGGCCCATCCGGGGGGGCTGGGCAGCTGAGCGGCGGTCCGCCGCCGGCGGCTATCCGTCCCCGGCTTCCGCACAGCTACAGTGTTGATAGCCAAGGCTCTCCAGGTCCAGGAGCCGCAAGCGCTCGCCCCATACGCAACCGGTGTCGAGGGGATACAGCCCGGGCCCACAGTCGGCACCGTCCAATGCGGCCCAGTGGCCGAACGCGATGGGCACACCCCGGGTGCGACGTCCCGGGTGGGCGTACCAGGGCAGCATTCCCGGGGGTGCCTGGTCCGGCCCGGCTTTGGTGACCAGATCCAGCTCACCCTCGGGAGTGCAGAAGCGCATTCGCGTCAGGGCATTGATGATGGCGCGCCAGCGGGGTGGACCCTGTAGCCCGGGCGTCCACTGAGGCTCGTTGCCGTAGATTTCGCTGAGCAATTCGATCGGGGTGGTCCGCAGCGCGCACTCGACCTCCGCCGCGTGGCTGCGCGCCTCCTCCAATGACCACTGCGGAGGGATGCCGGCGTGTACCACCACCATATTGCCGGCCTCCAGCAGCAGCGGCCGACGGCGCAGCCAGTCGAGCAGTTCGTCGCGATCCGGCGCGCCGAGAATTGCATCCAGGGTGTCCTTGCGGTTGGCGGAACGCACGCCGGCGGCGACCGCCAGTAGATGGAGATCGTGGTTGCCCAGCACGCTGTCGAAGGCGGGGCCGAGGCCGTACAGCCAGCGCAGGGTGGCGAGCGAGTCCGGTCCGCGGTTGACCAGGTCGCCCACGCCGAGCAACTGGTCGCGGGCCGGGTCGAAGCGGACCCTGTCCAGCAGCCGGCGCAGCGGGTCCAGGCAGCCCTGGATGTCGCCTACCGCGTAGCGGGCCATGCGCCGATCGATCGCTGCTGACGGGGTGGATAACAATGGTTCAGGACAGGTCTCCGATGCGGTTGCTGAGCTCCACCAGTTCGGCCACCGAGAGCGTTTCCGCCCGGGTGTCGAGCGGCGGCGCAGGTAGAGATTCGAGCGCCGCCGCCGGCAGCAGTTGCCTGAGGCAGTTGCGCAGCGTCTTGCGGCGTTGCTGGAAGCATAGGTTCACCAGCCGTGCGAACAGCTGAGGGTCGGCCGCCGGCGGCTCGGGACTGGCGTGTGGCCGCAGTCGCACCACAGCCGAGTCCACCTTGGGCGGCGGCGCAAAGGCTGCTGGGGGTACCTCGAACAAGGGCTCCACCTGACAGTGATACTGGACCATAACCCCCAGGCGCCCGTAGGCCTTGGTGGCGGGCCTGGCGGCCAACCGGGCGACCACTTCCTTTTGCAGCATGAAGTGCATGTCGGCGATGGTCTCACGCTGGGCGAGTAACCAGAACAGCAGCGGCGTGGACAGGTTGTAGGGCAGATTGCCCACCAGCCGTAGCTTGCCCTCGCCGGCCAACTGACGGTAGTCGATGGTCAGGGCGTCGCCCAGGAGCAGGGAGAATCCGCGCCGATCCGCGTATTTCGACTGCAGCAGGGCGCCGAGATCCCGGTCGATCTCGATCGCCAGGATGCGGGCGCCGGCGTCCAGCAGGGGCCCGGTGAGCGCCCCCCGGCCGGGGCCGATCTCGATAAGCAGCTCGCCTGCCCGGGGCGCTATGGCGCTTACCAGGCGGCGGATCGCGAACTGGTCGCGGAGAAAATGCTGCCCGAAGCGCTTGCGCGGGTGGTGCGCGCCTTCAGCCACTGGCACGAGCCATATCCGCAGCATATTCGATGGCCGTGGCCAGACTGCCGGAATCCGCGGTGCCCGTGCCGGCCAGCTCCAGGGCGGTGCCATGATCGACCGAGGTGCGGATAAAGGGCAGGCCCAGGGTGATATTGACGGCTTTTCCGAACCCCAGATACTTGAGCACCGGCAGCCCCTGGTCGTGATACATCGCCAGCACGGCGTCAGCCGTTTCCAGATGGCGAGGCGTGAACAGGGTGTCGGCGGGCAGGGGGCCGATCAACCGCATGCCCCGCGCGCGCAGGTGGTCGAGTGCGGGACTGATGACTTCGATCTCTTCGCGGCCGAGATGACCGCCCTCGCCGGCATGTGGATTCAATCCACAGACGAGAATTCGCGGCCGCGGGATGGCGAACCGTTCGCCGAGGCCAGCGTGCAGGACCTCGAGCACCGCGGTCAGTGATGCGAAGGTTATGGCGGCTGGCACTTGAGCGAGGGGCAGGTGGGTGGTGGCCAGCGCCACCCGCAACCCGGCGGTGGCCAGCAGCATCACGACTTGAGGGCTGCCCACGAGTCGGGCGAAAAACTCGGTATGACCGCTGAACGGGATGCCGGCCTCATTGATGATGCCCTTGTGAACCGGCCCCGTGACCAGGGCTGCGCAGCGGCCCGATCGGCAGTCGCCGACGGCACGCTTCAGGGTGTCGAGCACCCAGGACGCGGTTTCGCGCAGCGGCTGGCCGGGCACTGCCCGTGTCGGCGCCGGCAAGGCTTCAATCGCGAGCTCGCCGGGTGCGAGGGGCTGCGGTCGGGCGCCGGGAGGGCGCAGCCGGAGCGGTCGCCCCAGCTGCGCGGCACGGCTGTACAAAAGATCGGGATCCGAGTAGGCGATCAGTTCGTGACGGTGCCCCCGGGAAGCCAGCTCGATCAGCAGGTCCGGGCCTACGCCCGCGGGCTCGCCAGGGGTGACGGCAATGCGCAGCGTCATATCTTGATTTCGATGAAGGCCTCGTCGCGCAGTTCCCGCAACCAGATCTGCATCTCCTCCGCGAACTTGCGCTGGCGCAGCGCATGCCGTGCCTGATTGCGTTGAATCTCTTCGGAGAAATCCTGATCCCGGCGTTCGGTCACTTCCAGGATATGCCAGCCGAACTGGGTCTGGAACGGCTCTGAAACCTCATCCAGCGCGATGGACTCGGCTACCGCAGCGAATTCCTCGACGAATTTGCCCGGTAGTGACCAGCCCACATCCCCGCCTTTCAGAGCGCTGCCGGTGTCGTCCGAGTATTCCCGTGCCAGGGTCGCGAACGACTCCCCGTCCAGAATGCGCTGGCGCAATTCCGCAGCCAGTGCTTGTGCTTGTTCATCGGGGCGGATTTGGTTGGGCTTGATGAGAATATGGCGGACATGGCTTTGTCTCACCAGGTTGGCATCCCCGCCGCGGCGCTGGTAGAGCTTGAGCAGGTGGAAGCCGGCGTCGGTGCGGATCGGCGCGGTGACCTGGCCGGGTTCGAGGTCGCGCAGCGCGATCGCGAAGGCCGTGGGCAATTGGTTCGCCGCGCGCCAGCCCAGATCCCCGCCCTGCAGGGCATTCTGACCCGAGGAATGGAGCACTGCGAGCTGGCGAAAATCCGCGCCCTGGAGAATTTGCTCGCGCAAGGCTTCGGCCTCTTCGCGGGTCGCGGCCACCGTCTGCTCGTCTGTCCCGGAGGACAGGGGCAGCATCAGGTGGCCGATCTGCAACTCTTCGGAGTGCAGCAGTTCGGCGGCGCTGGTATTGAGGAAATTGTCGATCTCTTGATCTGAGACCTTGATGCGCCGGTTGATGATCGACTGCTGAACCCTGTCAATGATCACCTCGTTGCGGATCTTGTCACGTACCCAGTTGCGGCTGAGGCCGTCGGCAGCCGCCTCCGCAAAGAGCTGCTCTGCGCTCAGGCCCTGGCCTGCGGCGACCTGGGCAACCGCCTGGTCGAGCTCGCTTGCGCTGATCTGGGCACCGGCCCGCTGGGCGATGGCGAGTTGCAGTTTGTCCAGGATCAGGCGGTCCAGCACCTGCCGAGCCAGGGCGTCGCGGGGCGGAGCCTGGTTCTGCGCGCGCAGCAGCTGCCGGTGGATCATTTCGGTTTCCGCGCGTAGCTCGCTGAGCATCACCACGTCGTCGTTGACGATCGCCGCGATACCATCGAGCAACTGCTGCTCTTCCGCCTGCGCTCCGGCGGCGAGCAGAGAGAACAGCAGCATGCAGAGCAGTGCGGCGGGCCGCAGGAAGCGCCCGGGGTGATTAGCGAGCGCTGGGTTCATAGCCATAAATACTGTCGACGAGGACGTTTTCCACTTGTGTTCCTGTACCGGCGAGGCCCTTGAGTTGAACCTGCAGAAAGATACCCTGATCGTACTCGAGTTCTTCTTCGGGGATCAGCAGATCGTCCTCCCGGTCCAACCAGCGGCGCGCCAGCAGACTGAGCCGCCAACAGCAGCTGTCGTATTCGAAACCGGCGAGCACCTCGAGTTCCCTGCTGTTGGTGAGGTCGTGGTTCCAGCGGCCCACCAGTGCCCACTGCGGGGACAGCGGCAGGTAGCCGGAGAGATCGGTCTGCTCGATATCGGTATCGATGAGTTCCTCGCCCACCAGCCGCGGCGACTCGCGCGTGAAGCGGTAGGAGGCGTTGAACAGGCTGCGCTCGCGCTGGTATCTGAGGCTGACCGCGCCCTTGTCGACCTTGTCGTCCTGCTCGCTGTAGAGGAGATCGCTCTGCAGTCGCCAGTAGTTGCTCAACCGAGCCGCGAATTCGGCGGCGAAGGGCGACTCGTCGCGCAGTAGCCGCCGGGCCGCCTCCCGCTTGGTGGCGTCGTCCAGGGCTTGGGGGCTGGACAGGGATTTGAGAAACGACTTGGTGAAAGTGGGTTCCAGGGAGACGTAACGGTCGTCGAAGAACTGGATCCGGCCGATGCTGCCGCGCACCAACTCCACGCCGCGCGGGTCGAGCAGACGGCTGGTCAGCCCTATGGTCAACTGATTGGCGTCGCCGATGCGATCGCCGCCGGAAAAACGATCGTCGCGAAACAGCTGCTGATAGCTGAAGGTCAGATCTGAAGTATCGAAATCGGGCAGGTCGGTCTGATCCTCGAACTGGGCATTCAGGTAATAGAGCTTGGGCTCCAGGGTCTGAGTGTAGCCTTTGAAAAGACGGCTGGTATCCCGCTCCAAGTAGAGGCCGGCATCGAGATCCGCTACGGGGACGGTCACCGAAGGACTGTCGTCGCCGCCGGACAGTACCGGATCGTCGAGGTCGTAGCTGATGTGCTTGAGCTTGGCGCTGGGGCGCAGATATCCCCATACCCAACGGCGATCCCAAGTCAGGCCATAGTCGGTGCGCAGTCTATTCCCGGTGATCTGGCGGTCATCGCTGTGATCGAACACGGTGTACTGGTGATCGAGAGACAGCAGCAGGTCGAGACCATCGAAACGATAGTCGCCGTCGAGATCGATCCGCGGCAGCTGTTGGTATTGGCGTTCCAGGTCTCTGGCAATGGTTTGATATTCCACCCGTGCGACATTCATCTGCCAGTTGGGCAAGCGATAGCCGGCGGCGAACCGCTGCAGCAGGTGCGCCTGGCTGTTGGCTTCCAGGCTCGAGGCGCCGAGATCCCTGAAGTAATCCACGTCGCTGACCTCGGTGTAGTCCACTTGGGTGCTCCAGGCGCGGCCCAGTCCGCCGACATGGGAGGCGCCAGCCAGCCAGCGGTTCTCGCCCTCGAAGCTGCGCTTGCCGGAGCCGGGGTCCTGGTCGGCATCATTGCCGCCGCTGTCGTCCCCCAGCCAGGCGCCGGAGAGCACGGTGCTCTCCAGAGCGGACAGGTGACGGAACTCGGCCTCCAGCATGGGGCCGCGTTCCTGGACATAGCGTGGGGTCAGGGTGGCGTCGTAGTTTGGCGCCAGATTGAGGTAGATCGGCTGGGCGTAGTCCAGGCCGTTCTTATCCCCGACGAAGAGGAGCGGAAACAGCAGTCCGGTGGCGCGGCTGTCGTCGATCGGAAAACGGATCCAGGGGGTGTAGAGGACAGGGACGTCCTTCACTTCAATTCTAGCGTGGCGCGCGATGGCAAAGCGGCCGTCGGCATCGATCTGGATTCGCTTCGCGCGCAACTGCCAGGTATTGCTGGCCGGTTCGCAGGTAGTGTAGGTGGCGTTGTCGATGTAGATGACGCCCTGGTCATCGCGCTGAAAGTGCTGGGAGCTGCCCCTGGCGCGGCTCTCATGGAGCACGAAGGTGGTGTTGTCGACCTGGACCTCCTGGGTCTGCGTGTTCAACTGCGCGCGGTCGCCGAGCAGTAACACGCCGGGTTCACGGAAGCGGATGTTGCCTTCGAGTACCGCCTGGTGGGAGTCGCGATCGATGCTCGCGCGATCGCTGCGCACCTGGCGTTTGCCCTTGGCGAGCTGCACGTCGCCGGTAAGCGTCGCCACGGCACCTTCGGCGTCGGTGGTATCCGCAGAGGCGCGCAGCGGGGCGTCCTCGGGCGGTAGGCTGGCCTCCGGCCCGCGGCGGGCGGGCTCGATATAGGCGCCACAGCAGCCGGGCTGGACTTGGCGGCGCTGTTCATCGCTGAGCTCGGCCAAGGGAATCCAATCCAGGGGATGTTCCTGAGCAGCCGCGGCGGGTCGCTCCTTGGTATCTTCCAGCCGGCGTTCGGGCGTGCGCCAGCGCGGACGCTCGTAGCCCTCGGATCCGGGGGTCGCCCGCGGCGCGCAGGCCCAGCCGCCGTCGCCTCCCGGGGTGCAGTTCCACTGGCTACCAGCGGCCCCGGATCCGGGTGTCGCCAGCATGAGCAATGCGCCGGCCGTCGCCGTACAGAGCAGGCGACCGGCGCCACGGAATTGCCTGAGCAGCCCCCTGGGGCTAGACGAGGAGAGGAGAAACACGTGGATTGCCCTTATTTGCCGCCGGCATTGTACCCGATGTTACCTGCGGTGCAGGTCGTTGCGCGGTTTCGGTTTAAGTAGCCCGGCTCCGGGTTGGGTAGCGCGGCTCCGGGTTAGAATGGGCGGGCTCCGCAAACCCGGCGAATTCATGAGCGTTCCACAGCATTTGACCGACTGGCTCGACCGGTTTCTGCCACCCGGCTTCGAGGCTCCCCGGCCGCTGAAGCTGGATCCCCTGTCGGGCGACGCTGGCTTTCGCCGTTATTTCCGCCTCGCCTGCGCGCCTCCGGTGCTCGCGACCCACGCCCCGCCGGAGCACGAAAACAATTCGGGCTTCGTCCTCAAGGGGCTGGCGTTGGCGCGGGCCGGCGTCCGGGTACCGCGGGTGTATGCCGTGGACTACAGCCGGGGCTTCCTCCTCCAGGAGGATCTGGGCAGCGAACTGATGGCAACTCTGTTGCAGGTGGGTGCTGAGGAGCGGTGTTACCGCCAGGCGCTGGCTACCCTGGCGCAGATCCAGGCGGCGGCGCCGGACCCGGCGTGTTTCCCCGCCTATGATGCCGCCTCTCTTGAAGCGGAGATGGCGCTGTTTCCGCGCTGGTTCCTCGGCGAGTTGCTGGGCATCCGTCCCGATGCCGAGGCGCGACGGTTGATCGCCGCGCTCTTTGCGCTGTTGATCGACAGCGCCGCTCAACAGCCGCAGGTGGTGGTTCACCGCGACTACCATAGCCGCAATCTGCTGTTCGACGCCGATGGCAAGCTGGGGGTGGTGGATTTTCAGGACGCGGTGTGCGGTCCGGCCACCTACGACCTGGTGTCGTTGCTGCGCGATTGCTATTACCGCCTCGACGCGGCCACTCTGGATCGCCATCTGGCCAGTTATTGCGATGCCGCCGGCGTGCCCGCAAGGGAAAGGCAGCAGTGGCGGACCTGGTTCGATCTGATGGGCCTGCAGCGGCATATCAAGGTGCTGGGCATTTTTTCCCGGCTCTGGCTGCGCGACGGCAAGGCACGCTATCTGGATGACCTCCCCCTGGTCATCCGCTATGTGCTGGAAGTCGCTGGGACCCATCGGGAGACACGGGACTTCGCCGACTGGTTTGCGGCCCGGGTGCTGCCCGCCCTGGGGACGCGCCCCTGGTACCGGGACTGGCGTACGGCGGGGGCCCGATGCGCGCCATGATTCTCGCCGCCGGGCTCGGCAAACGCCTGCGTCCACTTACCGAGCGCCTGCCCAAGGCGCTGGTCGAGGTGGGAGGCAAACCCCTCATCGAGCACCATATCGAAAAACTCGCCGCGGCCGGTATTCGCGAACTGGTGATCAATGTGTCCTGGCTCGGCGAACAACTGGAGCACCGGCTGGGACAGGGGGCCCGTTTGGGCGTGGATATCCGTTGGTCGCGCGAGCCCGAGCCCCTGGAGACCGGTGGCGGTATCCGCCAGGCCCTGGCGCTGCTGGGCTCGCAGCCGTTCGCGCTGATCAGCGCGGATGTGTGGAGTGACTATGACTATGGGTGCTTGCCGCGCACCCTGAAGGATGGCGCCTGTGCGCACCTCATATTGGTACCCAATCCGCCGCATCATCCAATGGGGGACTATCGGCTGACGACCGATGGCTGGGTGCGCAGCGCCGAGGCCGGGCAGCCGAGCCTGACGTTCAGCGGCATCGCGGTGGTGGCGCCGGCGCTGGTACAGGGATTCCCCGCGGGCGCCACCTTCCCGCTGCGGGACGCGCTGGCCGCCGCCCTGGTCGACGACAGCGTCTCCGGGGAGGTCCACAGTGGGCGCTGGAGTGACGTGGGTACGCCGCAGCGACTCGCCGCTCTGCGTGCCGTCCTGGGCGCCTAGTGGCCCACTAGCGACCGCAGCAGCCAGCGAAAATCCTGCTGATTACCGCTACAATGCCCGGCCCGCCGGCGCTCGCCGGCTGCGGTCACCAGCACGGGATGCCATCCCCACCCCTATCCGGATATCAGCGAGAGAAACTCATGTTCGCCGCCCTGCAAACCTATCCCCCCGACTCCATTCTGCGCCTGATCGCGGAGTTTCGCGCCGACCCTCGGGCCGACAAGGTCGATCTCGGGGTCGGTGTGTACAAGGACGAACTGGGGCGCACTCCGATCATGGCGGCCGTCAAGGCCGCCGAGCGCCGGATCCTGGACGCCGAGGACAGCAAGGCGTACATCGGCCCCGCCGGCGTCCCCGAATTCAACACGGCGATCCAGCGCCTGGTGTTCGGCGCCGAGCACCAGGTATTGACCGACCGCCGCACCGCCACAGTGCTCACCCCAGGGGGCTGCGGCGCACTGCGCGTCGGCGCCGAGTTGCTCAAGCGGGCCGCCCCGGACACCACCATCTGGGTGAGCGACCCGACTTGGGCTAATCACATTCCGCTGCTGGGTAACGCCGGCCTGCGGATTCGCGAATACCCCTATTACGATCGCCAGTCGAGCAGCCTGCGCTTCGACGCCATGCTGACGACGCTGGCACAGGCCGGCGCCGGTGACGTGGTGCTGCTGCACGGCTGCTGCCACAACCCCTGTGGCGCCGACCTGGACGCCGAACAGTGGCGCGCGGTTGCCGAGCTTGCCGAACAGCGTGGCTTCCTGCCTTTCGTGGACCTGGCCTACCAGGGGCTGGGCGACGGCCTGGATGCCGACGCCGCCGGCCTGCGATTGCTCGCCGAGCGGGTACCCGAGTTGTTGGTGGCGAGTTCCTGCTCCAAGAACTTTGGTCTCTATCGCGAGCGGGTCGGCGGTTTGTCGGTGATCGCCGGGGATGAGGCGGCGGCCTCGGCGGCGATCAGCCATGTCAACAACATCGTGCGCGGCATGTATTCCATGCCGCCATCTCACGGCGGCGCCATTGTCGCCGAGATTCTCGGCGACGACGCGCTGCAGCGGGAGTGGCGAATGGAGCTGGACGGCATGCGCGAGCGCATCAACGGACTGCGCCGCCTGGTCAACGAGAAGTTGCGCGAGCGGAACGTGGCGCGTGACTTCTCATTTATCGAGCGCGAGCGCGGTATGTTTTCCTTCCTCGGCCTCAGCGAGGCGCAGGTGGCGCGGCTGATCGCCGATTACGGCCTCTACATGGTCAACTCCAGCCGCATCAATGTCGCCGGCATCAACCAGACCAATGTGGATTACGTAGCCGATGCCCTGGCTGCGGTGCTTGCGGATTGAGCGCAAAATTCAGAGCCGCTTCGGTGGGTGAGCGACCGGCATGAAATAAGGGAGGATGCTCAGACATCCTCCCTTATTTGATTTGCGATCTACCGGCTCGCCGCGGCTACTTGTCGCTGGCCTTGTAGCCGCCGTACAGCTGGCGCAGTTCCGTCTTGAGGATCTTGCCGGCGCCGGATTTGGGCAGTTCCTTGACGAAATAGGCGGCCTTGGGGACCTTGAACCTGGCCAGCCGCTCGTTGCAGTGGCCGACCAGATCGGCCTCGGTCATGCTCTGGCCCTCCTTGAGTACGATGATGGCTGCCGGTACTTCCTGCCATTTTTCGTGGGGAATGCCGATCACGGCCACTTCGGCGACCGCCGGGTGCAGATAGATGGCCTGCTCGACCTCCGCTGGGTAGACGTTCTCACCGCCGCTGATGATCATGTCCTTCTTGCGGTCGACGATATAGAGAAAACCCTCGTCATCGAGGTAGCCCAGGTCTCCGGAGTGATACCAGCCGCCGCGCAGCGCCTCGGCGGTGGCTTCCGGCTTGTTCCAGTAGCCCTTGAGCATGTTGGGGCCGCGGCAGAGCACCTCGCCGACCTGGTTGGGGCCCAGATCCCGGCCTTCCTCGTCGATAACACGAACATCGACGAAGAACGCCGGGTAGCCCACCGAGCCGTTCTTGCGCTCGCAGTCCCACTTGTCGAGGATGGTCACCAGGGGCGCCATTTCGGTCATGCCGAAACCCTCGTAGATGGGCAGTCCCCGCTCCTGGAAATACTTCAGGATCTTGAGCGGCGTCGGTGCGGCGCCGGTCATCAGGAATTCGACGGAGCTCAGATCGTAGGGCTGTTTTTCCAGCTCCTCGACGATCATCTGCCACATGGAGGGCACGCAGAACAGCCCGGTGATGTGTTCCTTCTGGGTGGCTTCCAGCACCGCGCGGGCGTCGAAGGCCGGCAGGGTGACCACGGTGCCGCCCTGGAACAGGGTGGGCAGGACGATCACGCTGGTGCCGCCGATGTGGAACATGGGAGCCACGCCGAGCGCCACGGTGTCGGCATGGATGGGCAGCCGCTGAGTGGTGTGGAAAACGTTCCAGGTATGTGCCGCATGGGTCAGCATGGCGCCCTTGGGCCGTCCCGTGGTGCCCGAGGTGTACATCAGCAGGGCGACGTCGTCCTGGCCGACGCTGGCGTTGATTTCGTCATCGGCCGCCGCGGTCAGAAAGGCCTCGTACTCGTCTTCCTGGTCGCAGGCGTTGCTGCGCCCGGCATAGACCAGGGTATCGAGGTGTACGCCGTGTTGCAGCCCTTCGGCGAGGTGGCGGAACTCATCGTGGAAGAACAGGGTGCGCGCTCCCGAATCCTGGATGATGTATTCGATTTCCGGCACCGTGAGCCGAAAATTGATGGGTAGAAAGATCGCGCCGAGTTTGGCGACGGCGAAGATCAGCTCCAGCTGGACGTGACCGTTCTGCAGCAATGAGCAGACGCGGTCTCCGGGGCGCACGCCGCTGTCGCGCAATGCGTTTGCCAAGCGGTTACAGCGTTGATTGAATTCGCGGTAGGTGAAACGCAGATGGCGGTCGACGATCGCCAGGCGGTCACCCGAGATTGCTGCCCTTTTCGTAGCCCAGTACCCCAACCCCTGATCCATAACAACCTCTCTGAATTTTAGTATCGAAGCGAAGAAATGGCATTCTCGACCAACGCCGGCAAAGAGTACCAATTACTATTTTACCGGGCAAATGCGCAAATCTGTTGACATTTGTGCGCGGGAGGATGGGCCCGGCCCGCTATAATTGCGGGCCTTTGCTGCGGAGACTGCCGATGACGACGCGCAACCTGCGCTGCTGGGCGCGCTGGGGGCTGGTCTCGGCGCTGGGTCTGACCGGCTGGTTGTCGCTGCGTCCGGCGAGTGCCGAGCAGTGGTTTTCCGGGCAGGACAAGGTCCTGCACATGGCGGCCTATGCGATCTTCTATGCTTTGGGGGCGCTCGCCTGGAGGCGGCCCGGCTGGCGGCTGCCGGTGCTGCTGTTCGCCTACGGTCTGTGCATAGAGGCCCTGCAGTCGCTGGCCCCGGGGCGGGTGCCCTCACTGGGTGATCTGTTCGCCAATGCTGCCGGCCTCGCCGTCGGTGCGCTGGTGATGGGAGGGCTCGCGCCACGCCGCGCGCTGGGGCGGCCGGGATGACGGCGCCGGATTGGACTCGGACCCTCGCGGCCGTGTGGCGGCCGCGCTCGGTGGGCCTGCGCCCGGTGCGGCGCCTGGATCCAGTGCGCCTGGACGATCTGCTGGGCATCGATTTCCAGAAGACAGAACTCGTGCGCAATACCGAAGCCCTGCTCGCCGGCCGTCCGGCCCACAATGCGTTGCTGTGGGGCAGTCGCGGTACCGGCAAGTCCTCGTTGATCAAGGCCCTGCTCAATGCCTATGCCCCCGAGGGGCTGCGCCTGATCGAGATGGATCAGGATCACCTGGCTGACCTGCCCGAGGTGGTCGACGACCTCTCGGCGTTGCCCCAGCGTTTCATCCTCTTCTGCGATGATCTGTCCTTTGAAACCGAGGAGACCGCCTACAAGCATCTCAAGAGCATCCTCGAGGGATCGATCGAACTGCCGCCAGACAATGTCCTCGTCTACGCCACTTCCAATCGCCGGCATCTGGTGGCCGAGCCACGCGCCGACAACCACGGGGTGGAGCTGTTGGAAGGGGAGTTGCACTATGGAGATGCCGTCGAGGAGCGCCTTTCGCTGGCCGATCGCTTCGGTCTC
Source organism: uncultured Gammaproteobacteria bacterium (assembly GCA_913060555.1). GTDB lineage: Bacteria > Pseudomonadota > Gammaproteobacteria > Pseudomonadales > Porticoccaceae > JAGPUQ01. The sequence continues at coordinate 27,496 of CAJXRS010000012.1, forward strand.
TGGTTGTCTTTCTATCCCAACAGCCAACAGCAGTACCTGGAGATCATCGACCACCTGTTTGCGGACTTCCGCGGTGATCGCGAGGCGCTGCATCGCAGTGCCTGCCAGTTCGCGCTGGCGCGGGCCTCGCGCAGCGGCCGCACGGCGCGCCAGTTCTGGCTGGAGCGGCAGCGTCCGGAGTGAAGCCCCCACGCCGCTCAGGGGCGGTCGCTGTCCAGTCCGATGCGCAGATTGACCGGATGAATGGCGCTGCGACCGCAGAGTCCGAGCAGAATATCCTGCAGATCGTCCCAGGGATCCGCCTGGCGCACGCCTTTGATGGCGCGATCGGCGGCACCCAGCTGGCGCAGCAGTAGTTCGGTCCGCGCCGTGCCGAGGCGTGCGGCGGCGGCGCGGAACTGGCTGCGGCGGCTTTCCCACACGCCGAGTTGGGCGAGCGTTTCGTCGCGGAGCGCGCCCCGGTGGCAGGCGCGGGCGAGCGTGCGCAGATCCCGGCCCAGCGCCCAACACACCCGTAGTGGTGCCACGCCCTCTTCGCGCAGTCCGCGCAGGGACCGGCAGGCGCCCTGGACATCGCCCTCCAGTGCGCGGTCGATCATCTCGAATAGATTGAAACGGGCCGAATCGGCCACCGCCGTGGATACCGCATCGGCGTCCAGCGTGCCCGGCGGCGCCAGCAGGCGCAGCTTTTCCACCTCCTGGGCGGCGGCCAGCAGGTTGCCTTCGACCCGCTCGGCGAGCAGTTCCACCGCCGGCCGGGTCGCTGAGATGCCGGCGCCGCGCAGGCGGGCGGCGATCCAGTCGGGCAGGTCAGCCGGCTTTACCGGCCAGACCGCGATCCAGGCTCCGGTCTTCTCGCAGGCCTTGACCCAGGCCGAGCGCTGCGCGGCGCGATCCAGCCGGGGCCCGGTCACCAGGAGCAGCAACTCCTCTCCGGCCTGCGCGCAGAGCTCCGTCAGCGTACTGCTGGCGGGTTCCCCGGGTTTTGCGGAGTGCAGGCGGATCTCGATTACCTTGCGTTCGGCGAACAGCGAACGGGCTCCGGCCTCCGCAGCCAGCGCTGGCCAGTCGAACTGGCGGCCCTGGGTATCGTGCACCTGACGCTCCGTGAAGCCACGGGCGCGCGCCGCGGCGCGGATCCGGTCGCTGCTTTCCTGGATCAACAGGGGTTCGTCCCCGGTCACCAGGTAGACGGGCGCCAGGGTTTTTTCGAGGTGGCTGGCGAGGTTCTCAGGGCGCAGGCGCATCGCCGGTGGGCCTGGGGCCGATGCGCTGCAGATAGCTGATGATCTGCCGTACCAGGTTGGCCCGCATTTCGCGGCGCAGTAATTGCGCCTCGTCGTCGGCGGCAAGGACGTCGTCTTCGTTGTATTCGAATATCCGATCGTCGCGTACCATCGCGGGCGGAATGACCTCGCTGCCGTCCTGGGCCAGCACGGTGAACCGCACCTCCTCGATCAGTTCCAGCTCGGAGATGCGCGCGCGGCCGCTGAGGGTTGCGGTGCGCTTGCGGGATTTCTGATCGAGCACCACCAGGCTGTATTGCGCGGCATTGGCGTTGTCCTGCACCGCGATGCCCAGGGCTTCCAGATCGCGCTGCAGTTCGCGCAGCAATTCGGCGTCCACCGGACGGCCGCCGATATGCAGGCTGTCGACGTGCTGGGGGGTGTCGCCCTGACCGCGCAGCTGCCAGCCGCAGCCGCCCAGGGCGGCGATCAACAGCACCAGCAGCCAGACGCCACCGGTGGCTCCGGGTCGGCACCGGGAAAGAAATAGGTCTGGGGCCATGAGCAGTTTCCGGTTGGTGGGCGGTGACTCGGACATCAGTCGGTGACGATATTGATCAGTCGCCGGGGCACGAGAATGACTTTACGGATGCTTTTGTCGGCGGTAAAGCGCGTCACATTGGGCTCTGCCAATGCCTGTCTTTCGATGGCGCCGCGCTCGGTGTCGGCCGCCACTTCCAGCTGGCCGCGCAGTTTGCCGTTCACCTGGATGGCCAGGGTAATGCTGTCCTCGACCAGGGCCTCGGAGTCCGCTTGCGGCCAGGGCGCGTCCACCAGGGGTTGAGCGTGGCCCAGGTGGCGCCACAGCTCCTGGGTGACGTGCGGTGCCACCGGGCCCAGCAGAAGCACGGCGGCCTCCAGTGCTGCGCGCTCGACCGCCGCGGCCTGCGGGGCCCCAGCATCGAGGCGGGAGACCTCGTTGAGCAGCTCCATGACCGCGGCGATGGCGGTATTGAAGGTCTGGCGGCGGCCGAAGTCGTCGCTGACCTTGGCGATGGTGGCATGGGTCTTGCGGTGCAGGGCCCGCGCCGGTCCGTCGAGACGGGCGCGATCGAGCGCCGCGGGCGGATCGCGCTGCAGATGGGCATGGACCGCCTTCCAGAGGCGGCGCAGGAAGCGATAGGCACCGGCGACGCCTTCATCGGACCACTCCAGGGATTGCTCCGGCGGCGCTGCGAACATGGTGAACAGGCGCACGGTATCGGCGCCGTAGCGATCGATCAGTGCCTGGGGGTCGACGGTGTTGCCCTTGGACTTGGACATCTTGCTGCCGTCCTTGAGCACCATGCCCTGGCAGAGCAGCCGGGTGAAGGGTTCGTCCGAGGTCACCAGGCCTTCATCGCGCATCAGCTTGTGGAAGAAACGCGCATACAGCAGGTGCAGGATGGCGTGCTCGATGCCGCCCACGTATTGATCCACCGGCAGCCAGTAGTTGGCCTGGCCGGGGTCGAGCATGCCCTCCCGGTAGTCGGGGCAGGTGAAGCGCGCGTAATACCAGGAGGACTCCATGAAGGTGTCGAAGGTGTCGGTCTCGCGCTGCAGCTCGCGGCCGTCGAGCAGCGCGCGCCGCCAGTCCGGGTCGGTCTTCAGCGGCGAGTGGACGCCGTCCATCACCACGTCTTCGGGCAGGAGTACCGGCAGGCGCTCGGCGGGCACCGGGATGACCTGATCAGCGCCCTCGTAGAGCATGGGGATGGGCGCGCCCCAGTAGCGCTGCCGGGACACGCCCCAGTCGCGCAGCCGGTAGTTGGTGGCCACTTCACCCCGGCCCTTGGCCGCCAGGGCTTCCGCGATGGCGTCGAAGGCGGCCTCGAAGGTGAGGCCGTCGAAGGTGCCGGAGTTGACCAGTACGCCCTTGTCGGTGAAGGCGCCGACGTCGAGGTCGCAGTCACCGTCGTCGTGCGGTGCGATGACCTGGCTGATGGGCAGGTCGTAGGCGGTGGCGAATTCCCAGTCGCGCTGGTCGTGGGCCGGCACCGCCATCACCGCGCCCGAGCCGTAGTCCATCAACACATAGTTGGCGATCCAGACCGGCAGCCGTTCGCCGGTGAGCGGGTGGATGGCCTGAATGCCGGTGGCACGGCCCTGTTTCGCCATGGTGGCGAGATCGGCCTCGGCCATGGATTGGCGGCGGCACTGTTCGACAAACTCGGCCAGCTCCGGGTCGGTTGCGGCCAGCGCCCGGGTGATCGGATGTTCGGCGGCCAGGCTCAGATAGGTCACCCCCATCAGGGTGTCCGGTCTCGTGGTATAGACCTCCAGGGCTTGCTGCCCGGCGACCGCCTCGACGAGGTCGAAGCGGACGTTGACGCCGCGGCTCTTGCCGATCCAGTTGCGCTGCATGGCGCGCACCTGGTCCGGCCAGCCGTCGAGCTTGTCGAGATCGGCAAGCAGCTCCTCGGCATAGGCGGTGATGCGGATGAACCACTGGGGGATCTCGCGGCGCTCGACCGGGGTATCGCAGCGCCAGCAGCAACCGTCGACCACCTGCTCGTTGGCGAGCACGGTCTGGTCGTTGGGACACCAGTTCACCGCGCTGGTCTTGTTGTAAACCAGGCCTTTGTCGTAGAGGCGGGTAAAGAACCATTGCTCCCAGCGGTAATAGTCGGGATCGCAGGTCGCCAGCTCGCGCTCCCAGTCGTAGCCGAACCCCAGGGCCTGCAGCTGGGTCTTCATGTAGGAGATATTGGATCGGGTCCAGCTCGCCGGCGCGGTGCGGTTCTGCAGGGCCGCGTTCTCGGCGGGCAGGCCGAAGGCGTCCCAGCCCATGGGCTGGAGGACATTCTTGCCCAGCATGCGCTGAAAGCGGCTGATCACGTCGGCGATGGTGTAGTTGCGCACATGACCCATGTGCAGCTTGCCGCTGGGATAAGGGAACATCGCCAGGCAGTAATACTTTTCCCGCCCCCGATCTGCGCTCACGGCAAAGCAGCGCTGGTCGCGCCATTGCTGCTGGACCCGGGCTTCGATGCGTTCGGGTTGGTACTGGTCTTCCATCGCCGACGTCCGGTGAGGCGGCTGCGGGCCGCGAAAGCGCGGGATTATAGAGGCAAAGCCCGGGGCCGACCTAGTGGCCCACTAGGCCGCCCGGCCTGTTCGCCTGCCGGTGCCCACCGCCGCGGCGGCCAGCAACACCGTGCACAGCACTATCAAGGGAGTCGATCGATAGCGGCTGAAGGGCGTGGCGCCGGTGCGCGGGGTCACGGATGTGCGCAGGATCCCGGGTTGGAACTGCGGCAGTTCGGCGGCGATCCGGCCACGGCTGTCGACTACTGCGGTGATGCCGTCGTTGGTGGCGCGCAGCAGCGGTTTGCCGGTCTCCAGCGCACGCAGGCGCGCCATTTGGAGATGCTGGTGGGGGCCGATAGAGGCTCCGAACCAGGTGTCGTTGCTGACTGTGACCAGCAGCTGGGCATCAGCCGCAGTAGCCGCGACCAGATCCGGGTAGACGATCTCGTAGCAGATCGCCGCGGCCAGCCGGATCTGCCCGAGTTGCAACAGGGGCTGCTGCTCGGGGGCACGGTTGAAGTCGGACATGGGCAGATCGAAGAACGCGATGGTGCCGCGCAGTACCGACTCCAGGGGGACGTATTCTCCGAAGGGCACCAGGCGACGTTTGCGGTAGCTGCCCTCGGCCGTGCCCAGGCCGATGAGGCCGTTGTATTGGCGCCCATCGAGCGGCTCGGCGAGGGGGATGCCGAGCAGCAGTCCGACCCCGGCATCCTGCGCCCAGCGCTGCTCGCGATCGAGAAAGGGCGCGACCTGGTGGCGAAAACGGGGAATGGCGGTCTCCGGCCAGATGATGAGGTCGGCGTCAGCCAGCCGCCGATTGGTAGCGGCGAAGTTGGCGAGGATCGCCGGTAGCTGGTCGGAGCTCCACTTCATGGTCAGCCCCTGGGCGGGTTGCACCAGCGCCACATCGAGGGCGCCTCCGGCCGGCTGGGTCCAGGACCGCTGCTGCAGCCACCAGGCGCCGCTCCACAGGGCGGCGAGCAGTGCCCCACCCAGGGCTATGTCCGCCCAGCGGGCACGCGCCGCGATAGCGGCCAGCACAGCGCCGCCGAAGACCATGGCAAAGCTCAGGCCCAGAACCCCGGTCACGGGTGCCAGTCCGGCCAAGGGAGTGTCGATGGCGGCATAACCCAGGTAGAGCCAGGGAAAGCCGGTCAGTACCCAGCTGCGCAGCCACTCCCCGAGCACCCAGAGGGCCGGAAATCCGAGTAGCGCTGTGCGTGCGCGGCCGGGGTCGAGAAAACCGGCAAGCGCGAAGGGCAGGGCAAACAGCAGCGCCATACCGGCGCAGAACAGCGCGGTGAGCAATGCCGCCAGCGGTGGCGAGGCCGCGCCATAGACGTGGATGCTGATGTAGATCCAGGAGGTGCCGATGCCGTAGAGCCCGGCGCCGAACCACCAGGCGAGGGCCAGCGCGGAACCCGGCCGGCGATCGCGGAGCAGGTAGCCCAGGAGGCCGGCGCACAGCGGCGCCAGCGGCCAGTAGCCGAAGGGGGCAAAGGCCAACGGCAGTGTCGCCCCGCCGCACAGTGCCGCCGGGTAGTGCCAGCCCGGCGTGGTGTTGCGTCGGGTCACGATTCAGCCGGCTTCGGAGGCGGCTTCGCGCACTACCCGCAGCTCGTGCAGCTGGCGCTCGTCACCGGCGATGACCGTGAAGCGCAGCCCCTCGACATCGACCTCATCGCCCACCTCCGGCAGCCGGCCGGCCTCCTGGCAGACCAGGCCGCCGATGGTATCGACTTCGCCGTCGTCGAGCCGGGTGCTCAGGTGGTCGTTGAAATCTTCGATGGTAGTGAGCGCTGCGACCAGGTAGCTGCCGTCAGCTTCGCGGCGGATGTCGCAGCCGGACTCGAGATCGGTCTCATCCTCGATATCGCCGACGATCTCCTCGAGGATGTCCTCGATGGTGATCAGCCCGGCGACGCCGCCGTACTCGTCTACCACCAGGGCCATGTGATAGCGCTGCTCGCGAAACTCGCGCAGCAGGATATCCAGACGTTTGGTCTCCGGCACAATGGTGGCCGGTCGCACCAGGTCCATCAGCCGGAAAGATTTCTCGCGGTCGAGCATCAGGGCGAGCAGGTCCTTGGCGAGCAGGATGCCGCGGATATCGTCCAGGGACTCGCCGATCACCGGGTAGCGGGAGTGCTTGGATTCCACCACGCGCTCGAGGATCTGCTCCAATGTCATCTGCTGATGGATGACCACCATTCGCGAGCGAGGGATCATGGTTTCGTGGGCCTGCCGGCTCGACAGCAGGAAGGCGCCCCGCATGATGTCGAACGACTGGCTGTCGAGCAGGGCCTCCCGATGCGCGGTCTCCAGCAGTTCGCCGAGGTCTTCGCGCGAGCGGAGGCGTGGTGCCAACAGGCGCGCGGCGCGTCTCAGCCAAGAGGGTCTGGCCCCGGGAGCCTCACTCATCAGGTGCTACCAGCCGCCGCAGGCATGTCCCGGTAGGGCGGGGGAAAACCCAGTGCCCCCAGGATCTCGGTTTCCAGCGCTTCCATGCGCCCGGCCTCGGCATCGTCCCGGTGGTCGTGGCCCAGCAGGTGCAAGGTGCCGTGCACCAGCATGTGCGCCCAGTGGGCGGCCGGCGCCTTGCCCTGCTCGATGGCTTCGCGGGCCACCACCGGGGCGCAGATCACCAGGTCGCCGAGCAGGGATTGGTCCATCCAGTCGGGTAGATCGGCGGGAAAGGCAAGCACATTGGTGGCGCGCGCCTGGGCCGAATGCCGCAGGCGATAGCGGACGTTCAGCATCTGGCCTTCCGCCTCGTCGACAATGCGAACGCCGATCTCTGCGCTGCGCCGCCCCTGGTGGCGCAGCGTGGTTCGCACCCAGTGGCGCAGCCTGGCGGGTTCGGGTACCTCCTCTCCGGGGGAGCAGGCGCTGTCGATCGCAACGGAGATGGTCACTGGCCCGGGTCTGGATCCGCGGCACCGCCTTCGTGGCGCTCATAGGCCTCGACGATGCGCTGCACCAAGGGGTGGCGTACCACATCCTTGGCAGCGAAATGGGTAAAGGCGATGCCATTGACGCCCCGGAGTACCTCGACTGCGTGCAGCAGGCCGGAGCGGACGCCGCGCGGCAGGTCGACCTGGGTGGTGTCTCCGGTGATCACCGCGGTCGACCCGAAGCCAATCCGGGTGAGAAACATCTTCATCTGTTCGCAGGTGGTGTTCTGCGCCTCGTCGAGGATGATGAAGGCATTGTTCAGGGTGCGGCCGCGCATATAGGCGAGGGGCGCGACCTCGATCACTTGGCGCTCGATCAGTTTGCCCACGGTTTCCACGCCGAGCATTTCGTACAGGGCGTCATAGAGCGGGCGCAGGTAGGGGTCCACCTTCTGGGCGAGGTCGCCGGGCAGGAAGCCCAGCTTCTCTCCGGCCTCCACCGCGGGCCGCGCCAGCAGGATGCGTTCGACCTCCGAGCGCAGATAGGATTCCACTGCACAGGCCACTGCGAGGTAGGTTTTGCCGGTGCCCGCCGGACCCACGCCGAAGCTGATGTCGTGGGTCTGGATGGTGCGGACATAGCGCTGCTGGTTGAGCCCGCGCGGGCGAATATGGCCTTTCTTGGTGCGAACCACGCCGAAACTGGTGACATTGTCGTCGCTTTCGGTGTCCGGTCTGTCCATGCACTGCTCCATGGCGGATTGTTGCAGGAAAACATGCACCTCGGCTGGGGTGAGCGTGCGGTCGTCCGAGGTTTCCTGGTAGAGCTGTCGTACCAGGGCCACCGCGGCGCCGGCGCGGGCGGTGTCGCCGTAGAAGGCGAACACATTGCCACGGCTGCGGATCTCGATATCCAGGCGGTGCTCGATATGGCGAAGGTTTTCGTCGAACTGTCCGCAGAGGCTCGCGAGGCGACGGGTGTCGTGGGGTTCGAGCGTGAGGGTCTGAACAGCAGGCAGAGTATTCAAGCGGGTTGCGGCGACGCCCGATCATCTGGGATGGGGCAAGAATAACCAGTTTGTCCGGCTGGGGGAATAGCACCCGGCGCACGGCTTGGCATCGCCCGGCGCCGGCTCAGTCGGGCAGATATTCGCCGCGCAGCGAGTTGGGCAAAGCGGCGCGGATACGGACCGGCACGAAACGGCCGATCAGCGCCGGGTCGGTGGCCGGAAAATTGACCACCCGGTTGTTTTCGGTGCGGCCCTGAAGCTGGCCTGGATCCTTGCGCGACAGGCCGCTGACCAGGATGCGGTGGGTCTGCCCCACCATGGCTTCGCCGATTGCCGCGGCCTGCTGGCTGATGCGCTGCTGGAGCAGTTGCAGACGCTGCTTGTTCACCTCGAGCGGGGTGTCGTCCGGCAGTGTGGCGGCCGGCGTGCCCGGCCTGCGGCTGTAGATGAAGCTGAAGGAATGATCGAAGCCGATGTCCGCCACCAATTGCAGGGTGCTCGCGAAGTCGTTCTCGGTCTCGCCGGGAAAGCCCACGATGAAATCCGAGGAAATGCTGATGTCCGGGCGCAGGGCGCGCAGGCGGCGGATCTTCGACTTGTATTCGAGCACCGTATGGCCGCGTTTCATGGCGGCGAGGATGCGGTCCGATCCGCTCTGTACCGGCAGATGGACGTGGCTGACCAATTCCGGAACTTCGGCATACACTTGAATGAGCGCGTCGGAGAATTCGATCGGGTGGGAGGTGGTGTAGCGGATCCGGTCGATTCCCTCGATACGGGCCACGGCGCGGATCAGTTCCGCGAGATCGCAGGTATCGCCGTCGGGCAGGGCGCCGCGGTAGGCGTTGACATTCTGTCCCAGGAGGTTGACCTCGCGGACGCCCTGCTCGGCGAGTTCGGCGACCTCGGTGAGGACGTCGAGCGCCGGCCGGCTCACCTCTTCGCCGCGGGTATAGGGAACGACGCAGAAGGTGCAGTACTTGGAGCAGCCCTCCATCACGGTTACCTGGGCGCTGACGCCCTCGGCCACCGGGCGTGGCAGATGATCGAATTTTTCGATCTCCGGGAAGCTGACGTCGACCACCGCGCCGCCGGCAGTCGCGCGCCGCTGGCGGATCAGTTCCGGCAGGCGGTGCAGGGTCTGGGGACCGAACACCAGGTCGACATAGGGCGCACGGCGGACGATGGCGTCGCCCTCCTGGCTCGCCACGCAGCCGCCCACGCCGATGAGCAGATCCGGGTTGGTCTCCTTGAGGTGTTTCCAGCGGCCGAGCTGGTGAAAGACTTTCTCCTGGGCCTTGTCGCGGATCGAGCAGGTGTTGAGCAACAGGACGTCGGCCTCGGTTGGATCCTCGGTGGCGATCAGGCTGTCACTGGCGCCGAGTAGGTCGCGCATCCGCGCGGAATCGTACTCGTTCATCTGACAGCCCTGGGTGACGATGTGGAGCTTGCGGACCTGGGATCTGGACATGGGCGGCAGGGCGGTGAAGGGCGGCGGAAGGTGTGGAATTATAGCGCAAACCCGGGCCCGCCCGGGTGCTGGAAATCGCGGTGGTGCCCCGCACTGTGCTAGACTGTCGTCAGTAATTCGAGAGCCGCAGGGCATGGCCAACGAACCCATCTACCGGATCATTTTCTTCAATCAGGGGCAGGTATACGAGGTTTACAGCCGCTACGTGTACCAGAGCGACCTGATGGGCTTTCTCGAGGTCGAGGAGTTCGTGTTCGGTGAGAAATCCCAGATGATCGTCGATCCGGCCGAAGAGAAGCTGAAGTCCGAGTTCTCCGGGGTCAAGCGCAGCTTCATTCCCATCCACGCCGTGGTGCGCATCGACGAGGTGGAGAAGGAAGGGGCGTGCAAGGTGACCGACGCCCGCGGCGGTAACGTCATGGCCTTTCCCCATTTCCCGTCGATGTCCGGCCGAACCTCCAAGACGGATTCCTAGCGCGGCTGCGGCTCCGTCGCTGCGGGCCGGCCGACACCTCGCCACAGGAGGTGCGTATGAAGCTGGGTATGGTGATTGTGGTCCTGGCGTTGCTCTATATCTTTTATCCCAGTTACGAACTGCTGACCCGGCCGGTGGACAGCCAGACATGGCGCGCGGGCGATACCCATTGGTCGCTGTCGCGCTGTCGGACAGAAGGACGCGCCCTGGGTGGTGCCGAATGGCACTGCCGCCAGAACAATCCCTGGCACCAGTTGTTTCGCACCGGCACCCGCTATGATCCTGAAATTCATGAGAGCCAGCGCGCCCTCGAGGTCGACTGAGTGCCTGCTGCCCGCGGCGGCGGACGGCCGCGTGGAGGGCATTTACCTCGGCCTCCGCCGCGGCGAGCTGCCGGTGTCGGTGGCCGAAGCCGAGGCCATCCCGGGGCACGGCCTGGCCGGAGACCGCTACTGGTCCGGGGCGGGAACCTGGTCGCACTGGCCGGGCGCCGGCCGCGAAGTGACCCTGATCGCCGCCGAGGTTCTCGACCGCCTGCCGCCGGCGTGCCGCCTCAGCGCTGCCGAGGCGCGCCGTAATCTGGTCACCCGCGGCGTCGATCTCAATGCCCTGGTGGGGCGGGATTTTCGTGTCGGGCCGGTCTGGTTGCGCGGCCAGCGGCTCTGTGAGCCCTGCGCCCATCTCGAGCGCCTGACCCGCCCTGGAGTTGCCGCGGCGCTCGTCGGCCGCGGCGGGCTGCGCGCGGACATCCTGGCGGGTGGGCGGATTCGGGCCGGCGATGTCCTTGCCTGCGGCCGTTTCGAGCCGGCATGATCTCCGGCGCGAGCTGTTGTTGAGGTCACGAGGAGCGCGGATGGGCGCAGTCGACGCGGTTTTGGGATCCTGCCTATGCCGGGCGGTCGCTTTCCGGGTGCGGGGGCCGTTCGAGCGGTTCGTGCTCTGCCACTGCTCGCGCTGCCGCAAGGCCACCGCCTCGGCGCATGCCGCCAATCTGTTCACGGCGCCCGACCATCTGCACTGGCTGCGGGGCGCGGACTTGATGCGGCGTTATCAACTGCCGGAGGCGCGCAGTTTCTCCAAGTGCTTTTGCACGCAGTGCGGCTCCGCCCTGCCGTACCTGAGCCGCGACCGCGCCCATCTGATCGTGCCCGCCGGCGTGCTCGATGAAGATCCCGGCGTGGTGCCCGACCGGCAGATCTTCTGGGACAATCGGGCCTCCTGGCTGGAGGCCGGGCATCGTGCGCCCTGCTTCGCCGCGTATCCGCCGCAGCACTGGACGCCGGAGGTGTCCGAGCCTTGAGCCGGCCCCGGGTGGAGATTCACTACTGCCCCGGCTGCCACTGGTTGCCGCGTTCGGCCTGGATGGCCCAGGAGCTGCTCCATACCTTTGGCGATGTGCTCGGCGAGGTCGCCCTGTGCCCAGCGTCCGAGCAGGGCAGGTTTTGCATTCTGGTCGACGGCAGCCAAGTGTGGGATCGGGTCGCCGACCGCGGCTTCCCGGATATCAAGGTGCTGAAGCAGCGCGTCCGGGATCGGGTGGACCCGGGCCGCGCACTGGGGCATGCGGATCACTGAAATTTTGCCCCGGCAAGGGGTCAGGTCCAGTGCGCCAGCAGGTCGCGCAGGGCGTCGATGAAGGCCAGCGGCTGGTCGAGAAAGACGTGGTGGGCGGCCCCGGGGATGGCACGGAAGGGGGAACCGGGTGGCGCGACGTACTGCAGATACGCCAGATCCTCCTCGGTGATCGAGGCGCTCAGGGTGCCGTGGATCATGCCGAAGCCGGTGGTGAGGCCGAGCAGCGCATCGGTCTGGTCCTCGAAACGAAAGCGATCGAGCAGCGCCGGATCGGCCTTCAGCTGCCAGCCCCCCGGGGTCGCGTGCACCGAGTGGCGGGCAATGTAGTCGAGCAGAAAGCCGTTGGCGCAGCGCTGCGGTGGTACCACCCGATAGGCGGCGACCGCGCTGGCCTCGTCCGGGTGGCAGGTGTGCGGCAAAAAGCCGCTGGTGCCCCGCGGCCGGTGCTCGCCGGGCAGCGGCACCAGCTTGGCGTCCACCGAGACCATCGCCTTGATCCGTTCCGGATGGCGGGCCGCAGTACGCAGCGCGATGCCGCCGCCGAAACTGTGCCCCACCAGCACCAGATCGTCATCCAGGCCCGCGGCATCGGCGACCGCCAGGATCTCGTGACCGAAAGTGTCGAGGTCGTAGCGGTCGCGATGGCCGCTGTCGCCGGCGCCCGAGCAATCCAGCGCCACCACCAGATGGTCGTCGGCAAAGGCCGGGGCGATGAAGTCCCACCAGTGACTGTTGGCGCTGTAGCCGTGGATCAACAACAGCCCCGGGCGGCCGGCCTCGCCCCAGCGGCGATAGCTGATCGGGCAGCCGTCCACCACGATCGAATGCCGGGTCGCGGTGCGGGTGATCGCAGCTTCGAACCAGGCGGGAGGCGCGGTCTCCATCGCTACGGCCTCAGAACAGCATTTGCACGGCGTACCAGGCCATCAACAGCACCTGGATGAAGAAGAAGGTGGCCCGGATCCATACCATGGCCGGGCTGATGGAGATCATGTGGACTATGGATTGGCCGAGACGCGCGTAGAGGACGCACATGGCGGTGCCCTCCATGACGCCGAACTGGCCCGAGAAGCCGGCCGCGGCGACCAATGCCGCGAAGATGGGTAGATTCTCCACGCAGTTCATTTGCGCGCGGGTGACGCGGTGGCCGAAGCCCGGCAAATCTTCGCCGCCAGGGGAAAACTTGTTGATCGGGATCTTGGCGCCGCCGAACAGGTTGCTCATGCGGATGGTGGCCATGATCAGCGCCAGCAGCAGGGTCCAGCCGGCGAAGCCGGCGAGTGCGTGGATCGCAGGGTTCATGCTAGTTTCCTTATCGTGGTTCTTATGTGGAGCGCCGATGGTAACCGTGCGCGGAGGTGGCGTAAATGTCAGACCCAGGCGATAACCCCGGTTCCGGAGCCGACCGCGCGGCGGTGGAGCGGCCCCTGTTTCCGCTGCAGCGCGTGCTGTTTCCGGGCGTGACGCTGCCGTTGCGCATCTTCGAGCAGCGCTATCTGCGCCTGGTCCGGGAATCCCTGGCTGCCGGTAGCGGTTTCGCCGTCCTGCCGATCCTGGCCGGACGCGAGGTGGGCGCGCCGCCGGCCGTCGCCAGCTGCGGAACCTGGGTAGAGATTGCCGACTGGTCGTCGCTGCCCAATGGCCTGCTGGGCATCGAGATCCGCGGCGAACGGCGCCTGGAGCTGGGCGCGACCCGGGTCGAGTCCGATGGCCTGATGGTCGGGGAGGTCGTGCTCAGGCCGCCGGAAACCGCCCTGCCTCTGACCGCTGCCGAAGCGGATCTGGTTGCGCTGCTCAGCGATCTGGCCCGCCACCTGGGGCTTGAATCCCGTTATCTGAGTCACGACCTGGACGCGGGCTCCCTGGCCTGGCGGTTGGCCGACCTGCTGCCAGTGGCGGTCGAGCGCAAGGCCGCCTTGCTGGCGCTGGACGATCCGGCGGCGCGCCTGGGGGAGGTGCGTAGCTGGGTGGCGGAGCTGGCCGCGCGCGGCAGGAGTGGGCCACGCGGCTAATTAGGTAACGCTCAGCCGTCGCACAAGCGTTGTGGGCAAGGCGCGCGAGTGC
>CAJXRS010000013.1 GCA_913060555.1 uncultured Gammaproteobacteria bacterium
AGATCATGCCTAGTCTCGTGGGCTCGGAGATGTGTATAAGAGACAGGCCCTGGCCGATGGACGTGGTGATGGCCGGAAGCTCGCCCCCGTAGAGCCAGATCGCGTCATTGAGGCGGGGCGCGCCGAGCGCCGGGTTGCCATCGCCGCCCGGGCCGTGGCAGGCGGCGCAATATTGCCCGAAAACGGCCCCGCCGGGATGGTCCTCCGGAGCCCCGCCGGCCAGCTGACCGACGTAGTCGGCGACCGCGCCCAGGTCTTCTTCGCCGAGCACCGCGCCCCAGGCGGGCATGGCCGCCGTCCGGCCCTGACGGATGGTCTGCTCGATGCGGTCCGGGCCGCCGCCCCACTGCCAGGCGGCGTCGCGCAGGTCGGGAAACAGCTGGGCCTGGCCGCGCGCGTCACTGCCGTGACAGGCTGCGCAGTGCTGCCGAAACAGGCCCTGCGCGACCGCCATCAGCTCGGGGTCCGCGGCCAGCGCCGCGAGGTCCCGGTCGGCCAGCTCGGTGCGGCGCGCCGCGAACTCGGCAACGAATTCGCGCTGGTGCTCGCGGAACTGCCCACCCTGGGACCACTTCAGTGCGCCGGCATAGGAACCGAAGCCGGGGTACAGCATCAGGTAGATGACGCTGAACACCATGGCCGCGAGCAACAGCCAGAACCACCAGAACGGCGCCGGATTGTCCCCCTCATGCAGGTTCTCGTCCCATACCGGATCCTCGCCGGACACCTTGCCCCGCTCCGGGCCGGCGCGCAGGAAATAGACGCTCAGCACCAGCCACAACAGGCCGCCAAAGCTGAGCACCGACAGCAGGATGATCCAGCCGCTCCAGAAATCCGTCGGCATGTCAGCCATCATCCTGCTCATCCTGCTCGTCCTGCAAAGGGATGCGGGCACTGAAATCCAGTGTCTCCCGGGTGGAGCGCAACGACAGCCAGGTGACCACCACTACCATGAACAGCATCACCAGCATGTCGCCGAGAAACAGAAACCAGACCATTTCAATGCCCCCCGTGCGCGTCTGCGGCATCTGCAGCGTCCGCGTCCAGCCCGGTGCCCAGCATCTGCAGATAGACAATCAGGGCGTCGATCTCGCGCAGCCCCTCCAGGCGCTGGGGCGCGGCGGCAATGTCCGCATCCGCATACGGATGTCCCAGCCGGCGCAGGACACGCAACTTGGCCTGGATGTCACCGACCCCGGCCGCCGGTCGCTCGGCCAGCCAGGGATAGGCCGGCATGATCGACTCCGGCACCACCTGGCGCGGGTCGAGCAGGTGCACCTCATGCCAGATATCGCTGTACTTGCCACCGATCCGGTGCAGATCGGGCCCGGTGCGCTTGGACCCCCACAGGAAGGGGCGGTCGTAGACGAACTCTCCGGCCCGCGAGTAGGGTCCATAGCGTTCGACCTCCGCCACCAGGGGACGCACCTGCTGGGAATGGCAGACGTGGCAGCCTTCGCGGATGTAGATGTCGCGGCCGGTCAGCTCCACCGCGTCGTACACCCGGGTGCCAGACAAGGGCGTACTCAGCGACTCCTGGAACAGGCTGGGCAGCACCTGCACCAGGCCGCCGATGGCCGATACCAGGAGGATGCCGAAGATCAGCAGGCCGGCGTTCTCTTCGATTTTCTTGTGCAGTTCGAGAGCGTTCACGCGCGCGCCCTCTCGGTGGCGATACCGGCGGCACCGCGTTCCAACCGCCAGGGCTCGGCGACCGGGGGCGGCGAGACCGCCACCGTGCGGCGCCCGCGCAAGGTCATGAACAGGTTATAGGCCATCAGCAGGGTGCCGCCCCAGAACAGCAGACCGGCGACCAGGCGCAGCCCATAGTAGGGGCGCATGCCGGCCATGATGTCGCGGAAGCCGAAGCTGAGTTCGCCGAGCCGATCGACACTGAGCCAGAGCAGCCCCTGGGAGACACCACTTGCCCACATCGCCAGGATGTACAGCAGAGTACCGGCGAGGGCGAGCACGAAATGCAGGTTGGCCAGCCGCGTGCTGTGCAACTCCGCGCCCACCAGCCGCGGCACCAGAAAGTAGAAGGTGCCGTAGGTCACCATGGCGTTCCAGCCCAGGGCGCCGGAGTGCACATGGCCGATGGTCCAATCGGTGAAATGGCTGACCACATTGACGCTGCGGATCGCCATCATCGGCCCCTCGAAGGTCGCCAGGCCGTAGAACGCCAGCGACAGCACGATGAACTTCAGCGCCGGATCGCGCTTGAGTTTTGCCCAGGCCTTGCTCACCGTCATCACGCCATTGATCAGGGTGGCCCAGGACGGCGCCAGCAACACCAGGCTCATCACCATGGCCGTCGACTGCACCCACTCCGGCACCGCGTTGTAGTGCAGGTGGTGGGGGCCGGCCCAGATATAGCTGTAGGTGAAGGCCCAGAATGCCACCACCGACAGCCGATAGCTCCAGATCGGCTGGTCCGCCTGCTTGGGCAGAAAGTAATAGAGCATGCCCAGGAACCCGCCGGTGAGCAGGAAGCCAACCGCGTTGTGCCCGTACCACCACTGCACGATGGCGTCCTGGGCACCCGCGTACAGGGAATAGGACTTGTCGAGGGTCACCGGCAGCGCCAGACTGTTGACGATATGAAGCATGGCGATGACGATGATCAGCCCGCCGTAGAACCAATTGGAAATATAGATCGGCCGGATCCGGCGGCGGGCGATGGTGCCGAAGAACACGATACCGAAGCACACCCAGATCAGGGCGATGGCGATATCGAAAGGCCATTCCAGTTCGGCGTATTCCTTGCTCGAAGTCCAGCCGGCGAGCAGCGACAGGCCGCCCAGCAGCACCACCAGCTGCCAGGCGTAACAGCAGAACCAGGCCAGCCCGGGCAGGAACAGGCGCACGTGAGAGGTGCGCTGCACGCTGTAGAAGCCGGTCGCCATCAGTGCCGAGACCCCGAAGCCGAAGATCACGGCATTGGTATGCAGCGGCCGGAGGCGGCCAAACGACAGCCAGAACTGGCCGAAGTCCAGGGTCGGCCAGAGGAACTCGGCGGCCACCCAGACTCCCGCCGCCATGCCCAGCACGGCCCACAGCACCGAGAACTGGACCAGCCTGACGACCACGCGGTCCTCGTAGATTTCCGGATTCTGTCTCTGCATCCGCCAGCGGCTCCCTCAGATTCTGATCGCCGGCCCCAGGCCGGCGGTCCACAGTCCGGCGCTGATCCCCAGCAGGCTCACCGCCGCGACCAGCAGCCAGCCCACCAGCGCCGAGGACATCAGCATGCCCCGCTCCGGCGGGATGTGGAGCACCACCGGCAGGCCGCGGTAGAGCAGTGCCATGCTCCAGATCACCGCCGGAATCATCACCAGCACATTGAAAAACACATGGGGAAACAGGTGCGCCAGGCTGGCGACGGCGAGCGGCGCGCAGACCACGGTGAACAGCGCCACATAGACCCGATAGGAGCCCTCGGCGCCATAGGTCACCCCCATCCAGCGCGCCAGCGCCACGGTGGAGAAAAAGCCGAAACAGAGCGCGAACAGATACAGCAGACTCACGATCACCGCCTGAGCGGTACCCAGATAGAGCGGTTCCGAGGCGCCCAGACGCCAGCCGAAGACGATGCCCCCCAGGGCCGCGCAGGCGGGCGGGAGCAGCAGCAACAGGGGCAGGTAGCGCTGGATCGCGCGGATGCGCGTTCGCTCCGCGTCGGCCAATTCGCGAAACACCCTTGCCGGATCGAAGAGCAGGGTGAGAAAAGGTCCGCGCTCCATGTTTCCCCTGCCCATTCTGAACTGCCTCGGCGCC
The DNA here is from genome assembly GCA_913060555.1 of uncultured Gammaproteobacteria bacterium. GTDB lineage: Bacteria > Pseudomonadota > Gammaproteobacteria > Pseudomonadales > Porticoccaceae > JAGPUQ01. The sequence goes on from CAJXRS010000013.1 coordinate 3,778, forward strand.
GCGCATGGTAACCGTCCGCCGGCACCACCGTAATCGCCTGCCGGCACCACCAATTGATCCAGATCAATTACCATCCAGACCCCGCGTCCGCCAAGCCTAACACCCGCAACCCGCCATGGTCATTGACACCAGCGCCATCAACCGCCGCAACCATGCCCTGGCCGACGACGACGAGGTCTGGCTGTTCGGTTACGGATCGCTGATCTTCAAGGCCGACTTCCCCTATCTGGAACGGCGCGGAGCCCATATCCAGGGATGGGCGCGGCGCTTCTGGCAGGGCTCCCACGACCATCGCGGCACGCCCGAGTCCCCCGGCCGGGTGGTCACCCTGACCGCGGCGCCGGGCCAGCACTGCCATGGCGTCGCCTACCGCATCCGGGGCGCGGTCTTCGCCCACCTCGACCACCGCGAGAAGAACGGTTACCTGCGCCTCGACACCACCCTGCACCTGACCGGCGGCGAGACAGTCGCCGGGCTGCTCTACGTCGCCACCGCCGACAACCCGGCGTTCCTGGGCCCGGCGCCGGCCGCCGATATCGCCCGCCAGATCGCCGCCGCGCACGGACCCAGCGGCGCCAACCTCGACTACCTGCTCGATCTCGCGGCCGCGCTGCGCGCCCTGGGCACCCGCGATACCCATATCGAGCAACTGCTGGCCGAACTCTCCGCCGGGGTCTGAACCCCCGCCGGGCCTGGCGCACTTGGGCCGCCTCGGCCTCTGGGCCGGTTTGTATTGATCATCTGCAGAGCGCCGGGCTACGCTGCGACCCACACCCGAGCGGGGCGTGCCCGATGCCGGCGCCTTGGCACCCGCGCTGGCCAACATCGAATTTCTGCGAACAGGCGGGCTACGCAGAAATGTTCCAGAATTGCGCAGCGGCCCGCTTGTATCAGGACGCATGGAAGCGCAGCGATGGAATTTTCAAGCAATTGCTACGCGACGATTTTTTGATCGAAGGGTTGCCTGATCCGGGATACACTCGGCTGGCAAGGATCGTACGGGATATGCGGAAATCTTCCGTTTTTCAACACGGAAGATTTCCAGATGCTCAATGTTAGGCCATCGCAGTCATGAGAATATTTGACCTTCTATCCATCCTGAACCCAAGTATTCGCCCTGACAAGGCAAAGGTCCATCTTGCGAGTTGGAACGGAATTGAAAACCCCATTGATGTTTACCTCGCGGGCAAGTTTGAGGAGTGGCAGCGTTGGCAAAGGCGGAAGAATTTTGAGAGAAAATTGGTGGTTTCGCTAATCAGTCTTCCGGGCTCAGATAGGTGGCTTTTTGCTGGGGTGCATCATTCGACTGCGCCTGAATGGGTTGAAGGAAAAAAAGAATACTGGTACGAGCTGACCGAGGACCAAAGCTGCAAGGAGATGAATGGCCGGCTTGTTGCGGCGTTCCGCCGGCCAGGACGTCAATCCTATTTAAACGCAGAAAATTGGGCTGACAAGATTCAGCTAAGCAAAATATTTGGCGAACAACTATCCATTGGCGAGTTTCCAGGATTTAAAGCCGTTAATCTCACGAAGGAAGAGCTTGAGTTGATTGTCCGGCAGTCATTGGAGTCCTGGCGTACAGCGTTATCCAACGTTGCTGGCGTTTATTTAATATCGGATACGGTATCTGGGAAGCTTTACGTCGGTAGCGCTGCGGGAGAGGGCGGAATCTGGCAGCGCTGGTCTTCTTATGCGGCACACGGGCACGGTGGAAATATAGAGCTCCGTAAGCTCTTAGCTGAAGAGGGGACGGATCGGGCCAAGGAATTTCGGTACTCCATCCTGGAGATTGCAGATCTGCATGCCAGTCATCAGGATATCCTAGACAGAGAGTCCCATTGGAAAGACATTCTTATGTCTCGTGCGTACGGGCTAAACGCGAATTGAAGAACTGGCCTAATCGGGTACTCCCCTATCGCCATGCAACCACGACCTGACCCGGCGGTGCCGGGGACGCTGCGTTTGCCCATCCATCGAACAGCAGTTTTTAGGGCCTGCCGTCTGTTGTGAGTGGTATCTCCGCCGCCACTCAAGGCGACGATTCAAGCTGATCAGCCTGCGCCAACAGGCCGAATATCCCTCCGGTATGGATGAATACCAGGTCGGTGACGCCGGCAAAGCGGCCGGCGCGGATCTCTTCGGTCAAGCCGTGAAAAGCCTTGCCGCTGTAGACCGGATCGAGGACCAGCCCTTCGGTGCACGCCAGGCGACGGATGGTCGCGAAGACCTCGGGCCCGGCGCGGCCGTATCCCGCGCCGATGTAGCCATCTTCGACCTCGATCGCGAGTTGCTCGACGTCGATCGGCGGGCGATAGCGCGCGGCCCAGTCGCGGAGATCGGCGCGCACCTTGTCGTGGAAGTAGGCGGCGTCGTCGCATACCGCCACACCGATCACCGGGCAGCCGAGCCCATAAATGGAGGCGCCGGCGGTCAGGCCGGCCTGGGTGCCGCCGGACCCCGTGGCATGGATGATGGCGCCGGGGCGGATATTCGCGGCGGCGAAGTCCGCCGCCAGTTCCGCCGCGCAGCCGATATAGCCCCAGACGCCGGTGCCGTCGCTGGCACCCACCGGGATGACCCAGGGCGTTGCGCCCCGCGCCAGATAGCGCTCACCCCAACTGGCGTAGAGCTCATCGAGGTGGGCGCGATAAAACGGCTTGCTGTAGCGGGATATTTCGGCACCGGCGAGCAGGCCGAGCAACAGGTTGCCCTGGGTGGATGACGAGTCGCCCTCCTCGCGCAACAGCAGGTGCACCCGCAAGCCCAGGCGGGCGCCCAGGATGGCGGTGGCGCGGCAATGGTTGGACTGCAGGCCACCGGCGGTGATCAGGGTATCGGCGCCGGCGGCCAGGGCGCGGGCCAGGGTGAACTCCAGCTTGCGGACCTTGTTACCGGTGGCGGCACAACCGGTGAGGTCGTCGCGCTTGACCCAGATGCGCGGCCCGCCGAGTTCGGCGCTGATCCGCTCCAGGGGCTCGAGCGGGGTCGGCAGCCGCGCCAGTGCAAGCCGTTCGGGAAAGGTCACCGCCGGCGGTTGCACGGAGAAACCCTCAGATGGCCTTCAGGGTTCCCTTGGGCAGCACCGCGTGGACCGCCTCGCGCTGCAACTTCAGCTCGACCTTGTCGGAGACTTCCAGCACCACGTAGTTTCCCTCGATACGGGTGATGCGGCCCAGAATCCCCGCCGTGGTGGCCACTTCGTCGCCCTTGTCGAGATTGGCGACCAGCTTGGCGTGCTCCTTGCGCCGCTTCTGCTGCGGCCGGATCACCATCAGGTACATGAACAGGAAGAGCCCGCCGAACAGCAACAGGGTGAACATGGGGTTGGGCTCTGCGCCCGGCGCCGCCTGGGCCCAGGCGGACGGAATGAAAAACGACATCTAGGTTTCCTCTGATAGATATACCCGCCGATTCAGACGGCGTGTTCACGCAACCAGTCCAGCACGTCCTGGTGATGGCTCTTGGTCTTGACCTTGTCCATTATGTGGCGCAGGCGCCCGTCGCGGCCGATGATGAAGGTGGTACGCAGGATACCCATGAACTCGCGTCCCATGAACTTCTTGAGCCCCCAGGCACCATAGCGCTCGGCGATCTGGTGGTCGGCATCGGACAGCAGGTCGAACTCCAGGCTGTCGCGGTCGGCAAATCGGGCCAGCCGCGGCACCGGATCCGGGCTGATGCCCAGCACCACCGTATCCAGCTCGGCAAAGGCCTGCCGGCTATCGCGCAAGCCGCAGGCCTGGGTGGTACAACCGGGCGTCATCGCCTTGGGATAGAAGTACAGCACCACGGCCTTGCGATCGCGAAAATCGCGCAGCACCACGGGTTCGCCGCGCTGGTTCGGCAGTTGGAATGCCGGCGCCAGATTGCCGATCTTGGGAAACGCCACGCCGGATCTCCTCAGCCCCGACTCAGGGCAGCAGATGGCCGACCGCGTCGCGCTCCTCACGGAGCTCGGTTTCGGTCTCGGTCATTTTCTGCCGGGAAAACTCATTGATTTCCAAGCCCTGCACGATACGCCAGGCGCCGCCCTCGCAGACACAGGGAAATGAATAAATCAAACCCTCGGCGATCCCGTAGCTGCCGTCGCTGAACACGCCCATGCTCACCCAGTCGTCGGCGGGAGAGCCCAATGCCCAGCTGCGCATATGGGCGAGCGCGGCATTGGCTGCAGAGGCGGCGCTGGACGCGCCGCGCGCCTTGATCACCGCGGCGCCACGCTGCTGGACCAGGGGGATCATCTCGTTCTGGTACCAGGAGCGCTCGACCAGGTCCAGTGCCGGACGGCCCTTCACCAAGGTGTGATGGAGATCCGGGTACTGGGTCGCGGAGTGGTTGCCCCAAATGGTCATCCGGCGCAGATCATTGACTGTGGTCCCGGTCTTGACTGCCACCTGGGTCAGCGCCCGGTTGTGGTCCAGCCGGGTCATGGCGGTGAACTGGCGGGGATCGATGTCCGGTGCGTTGCGCTGGGCGATCAAGGCGTTGGTGTTGGCCGGGTTGCCGACCACCAGCACCTTGATGCCGCGGCTGGCGCAATCATTGATGGCCTTGCCCTGCACGGAAAAGATATTGGCGTTGGCTTCGAGCAGATCCTTGCGCTCCATGCCGGGGCCGCGCGGCCGGGCCCCGACCAGCAGTGCGTAGTCGGCATCGCGGAAGGCGATCTTGGGATCATCGGTCTGGACGCTGCCGGCGAGCAACGGGAAGGCGCAGTCCTCGAGTTCCATAGCGACGCCCGCCAGCGCGGGCAGCGCCGGCGTGATCTCCAGCAACTGCAGGATCACCGGCTGATCCGGGCCGAGCATCTCCCCGGCGGCGATGCGGAACAATAGGGAGTAGCTGATCTGTCCAGCCGCTCCGGTGACGGCAACGCGAACGGGTGCTTTCACTAAGATATCTCCGTAGTCGGGTGGGAACGGGAAGTCGGGGCCGAAAGGCCGCCAATTATACGGATCGCAGTGGCGATTTCACCCGCCGGGGACGGTCTCGTAGCAGGCGCCCAGGGCGGCGTACAGTTCGGCGGCAAAGGTTTCGCTGGCCGGGTCCAGCCGGGCGCTGAGGATCACCAGCCATTCGTTGTCCTCGCGATCCCCCCAACGCTTGCGGTAGGTGCCCTGCCGGTAGCCACGGTCCTGACGGAAGCGGTTGAGTACATTCTTGCCCACATAGCTGCGATACAGTCGGTCGACATCCAGGCCCGCGGCATGCATCAGCGCGGCGAAACCGGGCAGATCGAAATTGCGCGCGCCCAGGGTGTTCGCTGCAAAGTGCTCTACCGCATCGCGAAATGCTTCGGCGCCAGCCGGTGCGGGCACCGCCGGTACCTGCTGCAAGGCCGCCGCAATCCGCGCCGCGGGCACCGCCCGCGTCAGCAGGTCGCTGAGCCCGAAATGCCAGATGTCCACCAATTCGAGTTGCACCTGCTCCAGATCGGGCGTCTGGTGCTTCCACCATTTCCATCCGTAGTGATCGAGCAGTTCGGCACATTCCACCCAGATCGCCCGGTACCAGGGATACCCCTGTCCGCGCCAGTGCGGATGGATGTGCGCATTGATCTCGTCCTGCAATGCCAGCATGGCCTGAATCTGGAGCTCCACGTCCGGGGCGCTCGACTCAGGCCTGCGCCACAGCCAGCTCGACCCCGAACAGGCTCGAGAAGTTGGCCGCGATCCGCTCGTCGAACTCGGCCTGGCCGAGGCCGTGCAGCGCCGCGACGCAGCGCGCCACCTCGGCGACATACTGGGGCCGGTTGGTCTTGCCGCGAAAGGGCACGGGTGCCAGCCAGGGCGCGTCGGTCTCCACCAGCAGGCGATCCAGGGGTACGCGGGCGGCGACATCGCGAAGTTCGCCGGCGTTGCGGAAAGTGACGATTCCGGAGAAGGAGATATAGAACCCGAGCTCGATCGCGGCCCTGGCCATGTCCCAGTTTTCGGTGAAACAGTGCAACACCCCGCCGACCTCGGGATCCACCGCTTCGCGCAGCACTTCCAGGGTCTCGGCGCGGGCGTCCCGGGAGTGCACCACCAGGGGCTTGCCCAGGCGCCGCGCGACCCTGGCGTGGATGCGAAAGCTTTCGCGCTGCCAGTCGAGATTGTCGCTGTCGTAGTGGCGGTCGATGCCCGTCTCGCCGATCGCCACCACCCCGGTGCTGGCGCCCAGTTCGAGCAACAGGTCCTCGTCGGGCAGCGCCGTCGGACGCTCCTGCAGGGGGTGGACGCCGACGCTGGCATGAAGGTCGGCGTGGCGTGCCGCCAGGCGAATCATTTCCCGCGAGGACTCCAGATCGATTCCCACCGCCAGCAGCGCGCCCAACCCCGCCGACCTGGCCTCGGTGAGCAGGGCATCCAGGGAACCGTCGTAGGCAGACAGATCCAAACGGTCCGGATGGCAGTGCGAATCGATCAGCATGGCGTCGATCAGAGCGTGTGCGAGAAGCGATCGGCGCTGGGCATGCCCGCGAGATGGTTTTCCAGCTTGGTTACCACTTCGGCGTAGTCGGCGCCGAGCTGGATGCCGATGCCCTGGGGTCGGGAACTGCTGCCCACGGGGTTGATCCAGACGATGTGCCCGGTGAGGGGGATCTTCTCCGGCTCATCGACCAGATCGAGCAACACGAAGACCTGATCGCCCAGGCCGTATTCCTTGTGGGTGCGAACGAACAGGCCGCCGTTCTCGATGAAGGGCATGAAGCTCGCGTGGATTTCACCGGCGTCCTTGAGGGTGAGATTGAGAATCCCGTTACGCAGGTTGCCGCCCGAGGCTCGCATCGATCCGCTCTCGTTGGTTGATCGTTGACCCAAGATAGCCACCACACCGGGCGGTGGCCATCGCCAGCCTAGCACAGCGGGGCCGGAGTCAGCCACCGCCGGCGGCCGCCGCCCGGCGCCAGGCCAACCACAGCCGGTCCCAGACCAGGTCGGCGCTGAGGTTGGTATTGGCCGCGCGCTCGCGGTGCGCCCTGACCAGTTCATCGAAGCAGCGAAATACCGCCAGCTGTGGCACTCCCCCCCGCTCGGCAAGGGCAGAACCGGCGTGCTCGCGCAGCAGGATCGCCAGGGCATCAGTGGCCAGCTCCCACTCCAGTCCGGCCGCTTCCGGCGCCGCATCCGCGGGTGCCATACTGCCAGCGGCCACCGCCTCGGCCAGCTCCCGTAGCCGGACGACCTGCTCGCTGCGGCGCGTATCGGACAGCGCCAGCGCGCGCAGCGGACGGCCGCCGGCATGGTGCAGCAGTTGCTCGACATCCTGCCGTTCCGGCAGCTGCTCGCGCAACCATGTCAGGGCGGTCTGCCGGTCCGGCTCGGGGAAGCGGAGCAGGCGGCACCGGCTGCGAATGGTGGCCGGCAAATGGCCGGGCTGGTGGGCAATCATCAGCAACAGGGTCTGGGTTCCCGGCTCTTCAAGGGTCTTCAGCAGCGCGTTGGCGGCGCTGTGAGTGAGCGCTTCGGCGGGCTCGATCAGCGCCACCCGCCAACCGCCCTGATGGGGCCGGGCGGTGCAGAAATCGCGCAGCGTCCGAACGGCGTCGATCAGGATCGCCTTGCCGGGTTCCTCTGGCCGAACGTTCATCAGATCGGGATGGCTGCCGGCCGCAGCCAGCCGGCAGTGCCGGCAGGTGCCACAGGGTTGGGCACCGGACTCCGCGCACAGCACCAGCTCGGCCAGCCGCGCCGCAAAGGCGGTCTTGCCGGTTCCCGAAGGCCCCGCCAGGAGCAGCGCATGGGGGAGTCTGCCGGAATCGGCCAGCGCTACCAGCCCTGCCCACTGCGACCCCTGCCAGGGCAGCGGAATCCGCTCAGCGGCCATCGGCTTCCACCAGCGCGCGCATCTGGTCGAGGATTTCCGCCCCTACCCGCCGGGGCGACGCGCTGGCATCGATCAGCCTGCAGCGGTCCGGCTCGGCCAGTGCGCGCTGCCGATAAACGGCGCGCACGCGGACGAAAAAGGCTTGTTGTTCGCGCTCGAAGCGATCCAATGAGCGGTCCCGGATGCGCGCCAGCCCGGCCTCCGGATCCAGGTCGAGCACCAGGGTCAGGTCCGGGCGCAGGTCCCCCTGCACCAGGCGTTCGAGGACCGCGACGGCGGCTTCACCAAGCTCTCTGCCACCGCCCTGGTAGGCGTAGGTGGCATCCGTGAAACGGTCACAGATCACCCAGCTTCCGGCACTGAGCGCGGGGCGGATTACCTGGGCGAGGTGTTGTGCCCGGGCGGCGAAAACCAGCAGCAGTTCAGCGAGCGGGTCCAGACTCCGCGCGCCGTCATCGAGCAGCAGGGCACGCACGGACTCCCCCAGCTCCGTGCCCCCCGGCTCGCGGGTGACCACATGGGCGATACCGCGCTCACTGAGAAAATCGGCGATCTGCGCCAGGCTGGTGCTCTTGCCCACGCCCTCGCCACCTTCCAGGGTAATGAATCTCGCCGTCACTGGGCATCGGCCTCCGGTTTCGGGGAGGAGCGGTAATCGGCACGCCGCTGCAGCTGATAGCGGCGTACGGCGCGCTGGTGCTCCTGCAGGGTAGTGCTGAACTCATGGCTGCCGTCACCGCGGGCGACGAAGTACAGGGCTTCGCCATCCGCCGGCGCCAGTGCCGCGCGCAATGCCTCATCCCCCGGATTGGCGATCGGCGTCGGCGGCAGGCCATCGATATGGTACGTATTGTAGGCATTGGACTCGCGAAGATGGGCGCGGGTCAGGTTGCCGCGATAGCGATCGCCGAGTCCATAGATCACCGTGGGATCGGTCTGCAGGCGCATGCCCTGCGCCAGACGGCGCACAAACACCCCGGCGATGCGCGCGCGCTCCGCCGCCACCCCGGTCTCCTTCTCCACCAGCGAAGCCATGATCAGGGCCTCATAGGGCTCCCGGTAGGGCAATCCGGAGGCACTATCCGCCCACAGTCCGGATAGTGTCTCCACTTGCCGCCGGTAAGCCCGGTCCAAAATGTCCAGATCCGATTCTCCGGCGACGAAGAAATAGGTGTTGGGCGAAAACCATCCTTCCGGATTGGCCTGTTCGATATCCAGCGCCTCGGCGAGCTCGGCGCCGCTCCAGTCCGCCGCGACCTGGCGCAGTTTGGCCTGCCGCGCCAGGATCGCCCGCCACTCTGCCAGGGTCCAGCCCTCCGGAAAGGTGATGCTGTAACGAATCACGTCGCCGCGCTCGAGGCGCGCCAGCAGATCCAGCGCCGACTCTTTCCGCGTCAGCCGATACTCGCCGGCATGGATTCTCGAACGCCCGCTCAGGCGCACGTACAGGCGCAGCGGCAAGCGATGGCGGATCAGCCCTTCGGCCTGCAGGCGGCCAGCCACCCCGATAAGGGTCGTGCCGGGCTCCACGACCAGGACTTCCACGCCGCTGCCCGTGCGGAGCGGGGCATTGAGCTGGTGGTACAGCCAAGCCAGCGCCACCATCACCAGCAGCGCCGCGACCAGAAGAAGGGGAATCAGTCGGCGAAACATGGCACCAGCCGGTGCAGGGCGGCGCTGATCGGCGCGACCGCGCCGATGTCGAGGTTACGCCAACCCTCGATCCGGGCTACCGGCTCGATCCCGCGCACTGCATTGCAGGCGAATGCCGCCTCTGCCGCGCACAGCTCGGAGAGCGTCATATCGGCTTCATCGAGCGTTTCACCGAGAGCGGGAAATACGGTATCCAGCAGCAGCTCGCGCAGCACGCCGCGGACGCCGTTTCCGGTCAGGGGCGGAGTCCGCCAGCCGGCCGCGCTCTTGACGAAAAAATTTCCCGATAACACTTCGACAATCCGCTGCGAGCCGTCCAGCAGGAGGCCCTCGCAACCGGGATCCAGTTCACGCGCCGCCAGCACCTGATCGAGGCGGTTGAGGTGCTTGATCCCGGCCAGCGCCGGCGCGCACGGCAAGCGGTGGGAACAGACCTGCAGCCGGAGCGGCGCCCGGGGCTCGGGCACCGGGCGGTAACCGATCACCCGGGTAGAGACCGCACCGGCATCGGCACGATAACCCTCGCCGCCACTGCCGGCGGTGACGATGAGCTTGACCACGCCCTCGCTCGGCCATAACGCCCGCGCGCGCGCCAGCTCGTCCTCGACCTGGACCTCATCCAGGGCGATGCCGAGGGTTCGCGCGCCGCGCGACAACCGCGCTCGGTGGCGCGGCCAGAGCGGCAGTTCGCCCCCGCTCAACCGCATGGTCTCGAACAGCCCCTGGCCATAGTGGAGGCCGCGATCGCCGGCCGGCACCCTGTCACACACCGCACCGTTGACCAGCCAGGGGCTGTTCACCGCGGCGCTCCGGAGCATTGGATCTGGGGTTGGGAAACAGCGGCGCTAGCCACTCTGTATGGAGCGGGGGGATACCGCCGGCCCACGCCGGCGGTCCGGGACGGGATGGGCGTGATCAGCCCAGATTGTTTTCGATGTAATCGATCGCATCCTGCACTCTGGTCAGCTTTTCGGCGTCCTCGTCGGGAATCTCGGTATCGAATTCCTCCTCGAGGGCCATGATCAGCTCCACCGTGTCCAGCGAGTCGGCGCCGAGATCATCGATGAAAGAGGAATCGGGCTTGACGTCCTCTTCCTTGACCCCCAGCTGCTCGGCAACCATTTTGATGACGCGCTCTTGTGTGTTGCTCATGATTAACCATCACTCCTGTTGTGCCACATGTTATGTGAGACGGCTCCGGTCGGCGGCCTGGTGCCGTTGGAGCCAGAGCGCTCCGCGGTAACGGCGCGCATTTTACCCAAAAACCCCTGGAGCGTAACTGCCGAGACCAGACGCGGCAGAAAACCTCAGCCCATATACATACCGCCGTTGATCTGAATGGTCTCCCCGGTGATATAGGCGCCGCCGTCGCCGGCCAGAAAGACCACCATGGCGGCGATCTCCTGCGGTTGACCCAGCCTGCCCAGCGGGATGCTGGCCAGCATCGCCTCCCTACCCGCCTCCGGCAACTCCCTGGTCATGTCGGTATCGATGAAGCCGGGAGCAATGGTGTTGACCGTGATCCCCCGCGAACCCAGCTCCCTGGCCAGCGAGCGCCCGAAACCCTCGACCCCCGCCTTGGTGGCCGCATAGTTGGCCTGGCCGGCATTGCCCATGGCGCCGACCACGGAGCCGATATTGATGATGCGCCCCCAGCGCGCCCGGGTCATGGGGCGCGCACAGCCCTTGCTCAACCGGTACAGCGCGCCCAGATTGGTCTCCACGACCTCATTCCACTCCGACTCCTTCATCCGCAACAACAGGTTGTCGCGGGTAATGCCGGCGTTGTTGACCAGAATCAAGGGTGCACCAAAGTCCGCCTCGACCGCCTGAATGACGCTGGTCACCGCATCGCCGTCGCGCACGTCGAGGGCCATACCCTGCCCGCGGACACCCAGGCCATTCAGCCGCTCGGTGATGCGCTCCGCACCAGCCTGGGTGGTGGCGGTGCCGACGACGATGGCGCCCGCCGCGCCCAGCGCGTCGGCAATGGCGGCGCCGATGCCCCGGGAAGCGCCGGTCACCAGCGCGACCTTACCCGAAATACTCATACAGGATTCCTCCAGGGTTACGCTTGCACTCAGTCTGCGGCTGCTGTCAGAGCGGCCTTGAAACTGGCTTCGTCCTCGGTGGCATGGGCGGCCATCTCCGGCGCGATGCGCTTGTTGAGCCCACACAGCACCCGACCGACCCCGCATTCGATGGCGATCCCGGCACCGGCCTCGCCCAACGCCGCCACGCAGTCCACCCAGCGCACCGGGCTATGGATCTGCTCCGCCATGAGCCGGCGGATCGCCTGTGGATCGGATTCCACAGCGGCGTGGACATTGTGAATGATGGGGATGGCCGGTGCCGAAAAGCTGGTAGCGGCGATATCCGCTGCCAGGCGCTCGGCTGCAGGCTGCATCAGGGGGGTGTGAAAGGGCGCGCTCACCGGCAGGGGCAGGGCGCGTTTGGCGCCGGCGCCCTTGCAGGCCTCGATGGCGCGTTGCACCGCGGCTGCGTGACCGGCGATCACCACCTGGCCGGGGGCATTGTAATTGACCGCCTGCACCACTTCGCCCTGCGCCGCCCCGGCGCAGCAGCGCTCGACCTCGGCATCATCCAGCCCCATCACCGCGGCCATGGCGCCCACCCCGGCAGGCACTGCGTCCTGCATGTAGGCGCCGCGCTTGCGTACCAGTTCGACCGCGTCGGCAAATTCCACCACCCCGGCACAGACCAGCGCCGACCACTCGCCCAGGCTGTGTCCGGCCAGCAGCGCAGGGCGGGCACCACCCGATTCCTGCCACAGTCGCCACAACGCGACACTGGCGGTGAGCAGCAGAGGTTGGGTGCGCTCGGTCTGAGCGATATCGTCGGCGCTACCCTGCTGGCACAGCGCCCAGAGATCGTAGCCGAGTTGCCGGGAAGCCTCGGCGAAGGTCTCCAGCAACTGCGGGTAGCTGTGGGCCATATCGGACAACATGCCGATCTTCTGTGATCCCTGGCCGGGAAAAACCAACGCAAGCCTGGTGTTCAATGCGTCTCCTCGCTGATCAGTCGTCGGTAGAGTGATCGGGCCGCGGCGCCGCCAACAGTCCGGCGATGCGTTCGGGCAGGCGACCACGCGCCTCTGCCAGCGCCGTGCCCAGAGCGTAGCCAAAGCCCGCGGCATCGACGCCACCATGGCTCTTCACCACCACGCCGCGCAGGCCCAGCAAAGAGGCACCATTGTATTGGGCGGGATCGAGAAAACCGAATGCTTCCGCGAGCAGCGGCTGCGCCGCCCACTTGCGCCACGCGCCCGGAGACTCCCGCAGGCGGCGGAGCAACAGTCTGGCCAAGCCTTCGATCGACTTCAGTGCCACATTGCCGACAAAGCCGTCGCAGACCACCAGATCGGCCTGCCCCAGGAGAAGCTGGTCGCCCTCGATAAAGCCCTGATAATCCAGACTGGAGTCGGCTGCGAGCAGTGCCGCGGCCGCTTTCACCGCGCGATTGCCCTTGCCGCCCTCGGCACCGACATTGAGCAGCGCCACGCGCGGCGGGCGGTCACTGCCTCCGACCTGCAGCAAGGCGGTGCCCATGCGAGCGAATTGGTGCAGCTGCTCCGGGCCGCAGTCGACATTGGCCCCCAGGTCCAGCAGGCAGACGCGTCCGGATACTGCCGGGATCTGGGCACAGAGGGCGGGCCGCTCGATGCCCGGCAAGGTGCCCAGCACGGCCATGCCCATGGCCATCAGCGCACCCGTATTGCCGGCACTGACGCAGGCATCGGCGTTGCCCTCGGCCACCGCCTGCAACGCCCGCCACATGGAGGAGTCGCGCTTGTGACGCAGGGCGTGGGCCGGGCGGTCATCGCGCTCGACCCGCTGCGAGCACTCGACCAGCGCCAGGCGGCCACTGCGGTCATCAGACAGCGCCCGCAGCACCGCCGGCTCGCCGAACAACCGCACCCGAATGTCCGGGTGGCCGGCGAGAAAGGCGGTCACCGCAGGCGCGGTGACGGCAGGGCCGTGGTCCCCGCCCATCGCATCGACTGCGATGACCACGGCTCGGGTCAAGGATCAGTCGTTGTCGATGTCGACGACCTTGCGGCCCCGGTAAAAGCCGTCGGCCGTCACATGGTGACGACGATGCTTCTCTCCGCTGAGATTGTCGACCGCCAGGGTTGGCCCGCTGAGGGCATCGTGGGAACGGCGCATGCCGCGCTTGGAACGGGTCTTGCGATCCTGTTGTACAGCCATGGTGCTCTGTCCTCGTGAATGAAATACCCGCGATCGCCTTCAGCGTCGCGGTTTGAGCCGCTCGAGCGCCCGGAAGGGGCTCTGGGTATCATCGGCGTCATCTACGCCGGCCAGCCAAGGCTGGCAGGACACGTCCTCGTGCATGGCAACGATCGGCAACGCCAACAGCAGTTCTTCCTCGACAAGCTCGAACAGATCGAGATCCTCACCCGGCAGCACGCAGGGATCGAGACGCCCGGGCAGAGCCTCCGCTTCAGCATCGGTACGCACCAGCCCCAAAGCCGGCTCGGCCGCCAGGGTCAATTCGACCGGCTTCAGACAGCGCTCGCAGTTCAGGGTCACCCGCGTCTCGACATGCCCGTGAATCTCGGGTTTGCCGCCCTCCTCGGCGGAAAACTGTAGCTCCACAGTTACCTGCGGACCGGATTCGAGCACCGCGTCCATCAGCCGGGGCAAGACTTCCTGGGCAACCGCACCGCCCAGCCGCTGCCCCTGGGAGGCGAGTTTCCTGGCCGCCACGGCGCGCGGCAGGCTCGGGCTGGCGGATACTGTGCTCATCGCGGCGCGATTTTAGGGATAGCTGGTTGATCTGTCAAAGAAAACCGGACCATAGTCACACCTTTTTTCGAGGACAGGGCAAATGCAGATCATACTGGCTTCCGCTTCGCCCTATCGTGGCGAACTTCTGTCACGGCTGGGCCTATCCTTCCGCCAGATAGCGACGGACATCGAGGAATCCGCCCGAGCCGGCGAATCGGCGGCCGAAGTCGCCCGACGTCTGGCGGCGGCCAAGGCCGAAGCAGCCGCCGCCGATTGTGCTGGCGCTGTCATCATCGGCTCGGATCAAACTCTGGACTGCGGGGGCACCCTGCTCGGCAAGCCCGGCGGCTTCGACGCCGCCCGCCGGCAATTGCTGCGCCTGTCTGGCGACAGCGCCCGCTTCTATACCGCCGTCGCCGTGCTGGATGCCCGCAGCGGCAGCTGGATGGAGGATATGGCCATCACAGAGGTCAAATTCCGCACCCTGGCCGAGGCCGAGATCGAACGCTATCTGCTGCGCGAGACCCCCTACGACTGCGCCGGCAGTTTCAAGGCCGAGGGCCTGGGGATCAGCCTGTTCGACGCCGTACACAGCGACGACCCCACAGCGCTGATCGGCCTGCCGCTGATTCGCCTGCGGCGCCTGCTGGCCGTCCTGGGCGTGGCGGTCCCCTGACCGCTCGGGCCGTTTTGGGCGTATCAATCGACCCCCTCCGCCAGCCGTTCCAGCAGCCGCTCCAGGCCCCTGGGCAAGGACGCCCGGCAGTGCACCTCACCGCCCTCCGGATCGTCAAAACCAAGTTCTGCGGCGTGCAGAAAAAGCCGCCGCAGGCCCAGCGCACGCAGGGCGCGGTTCGCGTCCCGATCGCCATACTTGCCGTCGCCGGCGATGGGGTATCCCATCAACTGGCAGTGCACGCGGATCTGGTGTGTTCGCCCGGTGCCCAGCCGGGCCTCCAGCAGGGTGTGGCCGGGCAGATGGCGCTCGACCCGAAAGTGCGTGAGTGCGGATTTCCCGGAGGCATCCGCGGTCACCATGCGCTCGCCCGAGCTGAGGGTATTCTTGCGCAGCGGCGCGTTGACCTCGCGCAGCTCCTTGGGCCAGCGACCGACAACCAGCAGGCGATAGCGCTTGTCGACGCGCCCCGCGCGCATCTGCGCCTGCAAGGCCACCAGGGCGCTGCGTGTACCGGCAACCAGCAGGCAACCCGAAGTCTCACGATCCAGCCGGTGGACCAGGTCCAGGGATTGCTGCGGGTACAGCACGCGCAGCGCCTCGATCACGCCGAGTGCTAGCCCGCTACCGCCGTGCACCGCAATACCCGCGGGCTTGTCGAGCACCAGCCAGCCCCGCCCGCGCGCGACGATGCGCGCTCCCAGATCGGCACGCAGCGCCTCGGAAACCTGTGGATCGGAACGGGGGGCGGCGCTGCGCACGGGCGGCAGACGCACCAGATCACCCTCTACCAAGCGGTAATCCGGACGCACCCGGCGCCTATTGACGCGGACCTCGCCCTTGCGCAGCAAGCGGTAAATCCGTGACCTGGGCACCCCTTTGAGCACCGCCAACAGATAGTTGTCGACGCGCTGACCGGCATTGCGCTCGCCGATCTCGACCGCGCTGACCCCTGGGGTCGATCCGCCCACTCCAACAGCCGCCAAGCGCAGCACTCCTCGTGCAAAAACAGATATCCAGTTTAGCAGCGGGTCAACAGACCCAACTGCAGCGCTGCGGCCGCCACACCCAAGGACAGCCGGCACGCCCATCAGCCGCCCGCGAGCCCTCTCGCCGGGGGTGTCGCCGGCGGTTGACGAGCTGCGGAACGGCCCTTAGTATTGCGCACCCTGCCACTCCGCCTTAGCTCAGTTGGTAGAGCAAATGACTGTTAATCATTGGGTCGCTGGTTCGAGCCCAGCAGGCGGAGCCATAAAATCAACGGGTTAGCGGATTATCAGCCCAGACCACAGCCCACCGGGTCACAGATAAGTCACAGCAGGCACCGCACCACGGCCAGGGACTCGGCCACCACCGGCTAGAGGCGGCAAGGCGCGCCGGCATTGCTGCGGTGCCTTGCTGGGTGCGGGAAATGTCGGACGACGACGCATACATGGCGCTTGTGACCAGCAACAGCCAGGGGGAGCTTTCGCCGCTGGAGATCGGCATGCACGCATTGCATTGCGTGGCGCTGTCGAAGGGTGGCCGCGTCAAAGGTGGCGATGGGAATAAAGGCGGGCTGTCGGAGTATGCGGGGAAGATTGGGCGCGACGAATCGTTCATTCGACAAATCCGTAAAGCCGCCGAGGTGGCGGAAAAGGTCGGAGTCAACTCCGAGCTTTCAAGCAAAACCCAGCACCTATCTGCAATCCACTCCCTGCCTGAACCCTGCTGGCAGCCGGCCATGCTGCGCGCAAAAAAAACGCCCCGCCACATGACGGAGCGCAGGGTGCGGGAGTATCCGCCGGGTTATGCCGCGGTCAGGTCGCCATACGCGACACTCACGGGCCGGACCACCTGGAGCGCACCGCGGAGCTCTGCTCTGACAGTGACAAGATTGCGCGTGAAATCGTCGTTGACGAAGCCAACGTCGATGGTGGCGTCTTGTCTGGAGTAATACTCACCGAGCGTCGCGGTATCGAGTACCAACAGCTTGTCGGCCGGCATACTGTTGGACACCAGCACCGGGACACCCCACAGCATTTCCCCCGTCACCTGCTGCGGGTTGCCGACGATATGTTGGCCGTCGCCCGCCACGGCGCGAATGCGCTGGATCGAGCGCCACGTTCCCGGGTTGAGAATGATCAGCGTTCCCTGCGCGTCGTTGGCCTCGAGAGCAGCCAGCGCCCGGTTTACCGACGCGATCGCATCGTCACCGCTGGTCGGCGTGAACGCGGTGAAATTCCCCACGGTCGTCAGCGTCGCGAGAATTTCCGCATCCTGGCGGACTCGCAAGCCGTGGCGCAGCCGGCTATCGAGCAGCGCGCGAAGCTGGCCCACGTCGGCCAATGCCTGAACGGATGCCTTCACGAAATGCGCGATGGTCGGCAAGCGCAGATCGACGGTCTCGAACACGATGTCGGATTCCGCCTTCGGCGCGCCTTCCGTGAATATCGCCGGGCTTCCCGCCACGGTCACCGCGGCATTGTTGGTGAATGACGTCTCCCTCACCACGGCGACGTGTCCGGTCGCGACGGCCACACGCGGCAACGCGTCGAAAATGAAGCGCCGGCGCTCAAGCCCGCCAAAAATGCCGGCCGCCGTGACGTTGTGAAACACACTGTCGTTATCGGTGACGGTGCTCTTGCGCTCCAGCCCGATCAGGTCCGCGGCCTTCACGGTGATCTGTCCACCGTCGCGGCGGTGCTTGCCGGCAAGCGATGTCACCAGGTCGTCCTTAACGAGCGTCGCCGCCAGGTCGTCCCTGCCGGTCAGGATGCCCGGCGGCAGGCCGTCCGCGGTTTTCTGCTCCAGGCAGCGCAGCTCTTCCTTAGTGCCGTCCAGTTCGGCGCGCAGCTTGGCGATCGTTTCGGCCGTCGCGGTGGCGTGCGCTTCGATCGCGGTTTTGATCTCGCCCAGGTCGGGCGCGTTTTTCGTTTCGAGTTTGAGAGTGTTCATTTCGAATTCCTCATGGCGGCGGTTGCCGCGGTGATGCTGGTCAGGATGGATTCAACCGCCACAGATCGAGCCTCGCGCTCGGTATCCAGTGCGCCGCGAAAACCACGGGCAACAATGCCCGCGGCCATCGCTTTGGGAAGCCCTGCATCACGCAGAATGCTTTCGACAATTCGGGGTGTGATCTCGCCGCTTTTCACACTGGACACGCGCGCCCGCGAAGCGGATGGCAGCGTCACCAGCGAAATTTCGGCAAGGTCGATCTGCTTGAGAAGCCGCCCGCCTTCGGGCAGTTCGTCGAAATCCTCAACACGGAATCCGATGCTCAGGCCGTTCAACGCTTGGTCTCGCAACAGCGCGTAGGCCTCGGCACCGCGGCGGGTTTCAAGGGTCAGCCGGCCGGTGACGCGAAGGCCGGTCGCATCTTCGCGAACGTCGGTCCAGGTTCCGATTGGCTCGGAAAGGTCGTGGCTCCACAGCATCAGCGGCACATTGCCGGACGCGAGCGAACGGGCGAAGGCACCCGGAGCGATAACATCGCCATGGCGATCGGCGGGCGGGCCGAATACGGACGCATAGCCGCTCAGCGTGCCCGCGTTGTCACGCGAAAACTTGAGTTCGAGGGGGTTCAGATGTTCAAGCACGGGGCATACCTCGGGCGGTGGTTGGATGGTCCAACTCTGCCCCGGTATCGCACCGGCTAGCGTCGTTCGAAGTGTCGCGGTCGGCATCGCGCCGAGTCCGCTACACCTCGAATTATAGCGGGCAGAGTGTGGATCGCAAAGTTTCTAATCCGCGTCCGGCGGTAACTCGCTCATCATGATCGCCGCGTCCAAACGTCGCGCGGTTTCTTCACGCTGGCGCGCCCGTTCGGCTTGGTGTTGCCGAAACACCTCGCACGCTTCGAGCAGGTTGTGGATCTCCTCCCGAAGCGCCGGGTCGTAATGTCGCTTTGTCATTGCGGGTGCTCCCAATTCAATTGATGGTGATCGGTGCTTCGGGGTTGGCTTCGATATGATCGGCGATCTTGCGCAACACGATGGGCACGGCCTCGCGTCGCCCGCCTTGCGCGTGCTGAATGATCCTCATCGCCAATTTCACAATCTCGTTCGCCACGACTTCATCGGGTACGCCAGCATCAACGGCCGCCACCATGGCGTCGGCGAGTGCGTCGGATGCTATGAGCTCATGTTTGTTAATCGGCTTCATTTGTTTTCTCCGTGGTTGTTGCGGTTGGTGGTTGGTCTCGTGGCGTGTTCGAGCGCCGCCCGCAGATCTGGCAGGCGCGCGCGCAACGCAGCGCGGTCGCCTTTGGTCATCTCGCGCCCGTGGTACTGGCGCCAGGCATCGGCGAGGCTCCACACATACCCCGGGGCGCCAATCAGGCCGGGCTCGTCCGGGTGCTCGATCTTGTACGCATCCCACCGGCTGACGGGATCGGGAAACGGTGCGCCGGTCAGTGCCGCGGTGATGGTGGCGCTGTACGTCGGCGCGCGGCGGCGCGGTGCGCGGGTCGTCTTGCTCATCGGGTTTACCTCTTGAGTCCAGGGGGTCGTGGTGCGCCGGCCGGCGCGGATTCCAAACCAAGCTCGCGCAGCAGTCGGGCAAAGCCGATACGCGAATCCCGCTCGATTGCCACCTCGGGGCGCGCCTTCGGCTGGCCGAACCGGTCGGTGTATGTCGTGCCGTGAACAGCGATGTGACTCCGTGCCTCTTCGGCGCGGTCCCAGGCAGTCGCAGCCAGCGCCAACAGCCGGACGTGGTGCGGCTCCATCTCATAGTCATCGACGACACTTCGAAACCATGCCGCCGCGTCGCGGCTCAGATGCCCGGGTGGCTCGGGGGTGCGTGTTTTTGCGGTCATGGTGTGTGTCTCCGGTTTTTCATTTGAACCGTGTTGGGGCGCGCAAGATTGTGGCTACCCACGCCGATCCCAGGAGCCCACCGCGGGGACTTTGAGAAAAGCCCCCGTGGCCAGGCGCCGGCTCATGCGGTCTGGCATCAAAGCGGGTGGTCATCATCGGCCAGAGCCTCGCGGTACGCTTCGTCCACCGCCGCGCGCCATTCCTCGAACGTCGGGGCTTCGAGCCGGCCCACCATGGCCCGCAGGTCCCGCGCCTCTGACAGCAATGGGTTTCTCCCGTGGTTGGTTGTGGTCTGGCACATGCTCCGGGTCGCACAGCCGACGAAACTCCAGCCGCGCCTTTGCGCCCGTCCGCACCACCGCGCCGCCAACGCTCAGCACCCAGCGGCCACAGCGGCCACAGGCCCGGCACCGCTCAAAGCGCAGCACCGCGCACCCGTGAACCTGCCTCGCCGGCAGCGTGGATCCACCGCACGGACAGGCGCTCATGGGGTAACCCTCATGGCTGGTGTGGCGCATACCCAACCCCTCTGCCGGCACCAGTCGCAACCATCACCGAGGCACTTGCGACAGGCGACAGTTTCTTCTGTTGCGGGTGTTGCGGATGTTGCGGATCCATAGGGAGGTGGTCCCAGGCTTTCGTCAGGCTCTGGTGTTGCAGCTGTTTTGCATGTTGCGGATCCATAGTGGGGTGCACCTAGAGCACCTTCACCACCACCGTGGTCTGTCACTTTGTTGGGCAGGTAGCGCACCCATGCGTCGTGAAAGTCCTCACGCTTGTATCCCCTCGGCGTTCCTGCTCCTACCCTTATCGTGGTTGGCTTAATACCGTATTTGTCCAACCTATTGGATAAGCCGCGATCACTCAGCGGTTTACCTCTCAAGTCTCCCCATGGTGACTCTTCCAGCGCTATAAGCTTGTCTAGTAGTGTCTTGGTAGGTATGCCGTCGGCGTCACCAAACACTTGTCGAATGTCGGCCAGCAGTTGAATTCCTAGGCTGGGTACACCTGCCTTAGAGTCCGCAACATGCGCAACAGCCGCAACACGCGCGGTCTCCGGCCACCTTCCGCCAGCAGCGTCGGCAACGGCCAACAGCGCCTCCCACACGTCCGCGTCACGGTCCGCAATGCCGCTCGGCATATCCGGCCACGCGATGTTGTCGGCCGCCTGTACAGCCCATGCGGCCAGCCTGTCGCGCAGCTCGTGCCCCTCGGCGGCATGAACACGGCGTCGAAATGGCTCCACCTGCTCCGTCGGTGATCTGCGCCGCATTTTGATAATCACGGATCTCGACAAAATGGTGTCAGGCAGGCCGCCCAGCCCGGCCAGTGCGACGGCGCAGTAGGCGGGGATCTCCTCGGTCTCGACAGTCTTACCGCGCACCACACAGCGCCCAGCGACAGCGTCGCGCCGGTGTCCAGCATTCAGCAAGCCGCGAATTTCCTCATTGTCTTTTGCCTTGGGTCCGAAAACGGTATCCACTTCGTCGAAGAGAATTGTTGGCCGTCCGTCCTCGCTCCCAACCTTTCGAAACAGGTATGCCGGCGTCACGTTGACGGCCTCGACGGGTAGCGGCACCAGCAACTCAGTAACTTCAAGCGCGCGCGACTTACCGCTCCCGGGCTCTGGCGACAAAAAGGCTATGCGCGGCGTTGAGTCCCAGCGCTCCATGAAGTGGGTGTGTGCGATCCACAGCACGTGAGCAATGCCGGCGTGATCGCTTGGGTACGCCACAAAGCGCGCGGTGAATGCCGCGACGTCGTCCAGCAGCGCCGCGCCGTCCTGGTGCTCGGTTATCAGCTGTGAGGCAGCCTGTCGCGCCGCTGGTGCGCGTTTCAACTGCTCCTCGGCCAGCCGGTCCAGGTAGTCCGCGCCGTTATCCACAGCCCACCTCCGACGCAGCAGCGCGCAAGCGTCCGACAGCCTGGGCCACGCGGTCCAATGCGTCCCGCGTTAACGGTGTCCCTGCCAACAGTTGCTCGCCAGCGACAGCGACAACCAGCGCCTCGAATGCGACGCCAGACAGCGCCTCGCGCGGGATCCAGCGCTCGCTAGGACGCAGCGGCCGCCGGTTTTCGCGTGAGCGGGGAAACAGGTCGTGAAGCCTCAGCCCGGCCGCCCCGACGATATCGGCGCCGCCGCAGCCACTCCAGCATTTCACCAGCAAGGTGCCGTCGGGCAGCTCGCGAACGCTCAGGCTCGGGCGCTTGTCGTCATGCGCGGGACACTGCGCGATCCAGCGGTCAGCGCCGGTTTTCTTGGCTTGCTCCAGGCGCGGCAGCAGTTTTTCAATGGGCGGGATGGTGCTATGCTGCGCGTGCCAGTTGTGTTTTTTGGAAGTCCCTCGCCCCCGCGCGCCCGCCAGCGCCGGGGGTTTTGTTTGGGCGATCATTCCGCCAGCCCCGCCACAGCCTCCCCGACCGGATCAACGGTGCGCCGGTCGAGCCACGCATCCAGGTCGGCGCGGCGATACCGAACACCACGGCCCGCCCTCGTCCACGGGGGGCCAATGCGCAGCCCGCGCCAGCGGATCAGGGAGCGTTCACACACCCGCAAGTAGCGGGCTGCCTCGGGGGTCGTCAGGTATTCGTGCGTCTGCATTGTTTCGCCTCACTTTGTCACTGTGAGGCGCAGCATTGCAGGGTCGTGGCCCGCGATGTAAGGCAATCAAATAGGGGGTTTCGTTACCCTAGCGACGGCGAAAGCGCAGCACGGCGTAGCGGCCCGGCTCGGTTTTTAACCGCCGAGAAACACGTTTGTACGCCGCCTCGATGGTGTGAGCGTGGCCGGTGTGGCCGTAAATTAATTCTGATACCTCGTCGTAGACATCCTTCCACGACTCCCCCAGCGCACGCCCCTCCACCACGGCCTCGTAGCGGTCGAGGTCGGCCATGTCGTCGGCGTAGCGGTGCACCCATGTCTTATGTCCGCGCCGGCCGGTGCTGTCGCCGTGCTGGTCGCGTTTCAAGCTCTCGCGCAAGCCCTCGATGATCCACGGCGGGAGGGGCAAGGGGTGGTCGGTGCACAGCACCAGGGCGGCCTCCAGCGCGCCTAGATTGCCGTCGCGGTAGGCGCGCCGAAGCCCCTCGATCTTCGCCTCAGCCGCCTCGGCGCGGGTCTGCTCAGTGCTCCGAGTGTCCCGGTTCCAGGGGTGCTGTGGGTCGAGCGGGTAACCGTCCTCGTTACAGGCGCTCATACCGCGCCCCGGGCCAGCGCCACCACGTTGTCGCCGTCCGCCTTGCCCTCGACGATTCGCAGCAGCCGGCGCTCCCAGGCCTCCATGGCGGCGCGCTTTTCGAGCTCGTAGCGGTGCAAGTCGTAGACCGCGGCAATGCCCTTCCGTGTGTGGCCGATCGCCATCTCCGCCACCACGTCACTCACCCCAGCGGCGGCAAGCCCGGTGCGCATGGTCCGGCGCAGATCGTGCGGCCTCCAGTGCCCCCATGTGTCGGCCTCTGCGCTCCCTAGCGCCTCTGCGCACCGCCGCACCGCCTTTGCCAATGCACCCGGCCCCAGCGGCCGCCCCCGTGCGTTGAACACGTGGTCCGGGTGGCCCTTGGCCTCGTCGAGGATGGCGCGGGCGGTATCCGTCAAGGGCACGGTGTGAGCGCTCCCGGTCTTGCCCCGGCGCGCGGCGGGGATCGTCCAGCGCGGGCCGTCTATCTCGGCCCACCGCATACCGGCAACCTCGCCTGGGCGCTGTCCGGTGACAAGGATCATCTTGAGCGCAAGCAGTGTGGCCCGGTGCACCCCTCGTGGTGGGCGCTCCAGGCACCACAGCGCGCGGATCTCGTCGGCGCTCAGCACTCGCCCCCGCTGGCGGGAGGTGAGCCCCTTTCCCAGCGTCCCGGCCTTGAGCGATGCCACAGGGCTTGCGTCGATGATTTCCCGGTCTTCAGCGTAGGAAAACAGCTGCTTCACGTAGGTGAGCAGAATGCCGGCTTGGCGTGGCCGACTCTCGGCCAGCGCTTCAAGCGGCGCGATCACGGCACGGCGGCGCACGTCGCGAATCTTCAGCTTGCCGATGGCGGGCAACAGGTGGTTGCGCAGGACGGCCTCGATCTCGCGGTGGCTTTTGCGGTCGCGCTTGGTGCGCAGAAACCGCTCGGCCACGTCCGCCACGGTGGGCTCGGCCTTTTCCTCGCGGCGCTGCTCCAGGATGTCCACGCCGCCGTCGATGTCCCGGCGCAGATCAGCGCCGCGCTTCCGGGCGGCCGTCAGGCTCCAAGTCGGGTGCTCCCCGATGGTCAACAGCCGGTCCTTGCCATCGGCGGTGATGTACCTCAGCACGAAAGCCCGCTTGCCGGCGGCAGTCACCCGCAGGCCGAACCCCTTGGGAGCGTCCTTGTGGTCGTCGAAGACCAGCCGGCGGCCCCTCGCCGGCACCTCCAGCTTGCGGATAGCGGTATCGCTCAAAGTTGGCATCTGACAGTTCCTCACTTGGCTTGCGGGTCACAGTTATGTCACAGCATAGCTGGGTATTTCGTGGCGCGCAATGTCAGTTGGTGTCAGTGACTATCAGGGCCAATCCAAAGTGAAAACAGGCGGTTATCGGCAAAAACGCTGTTGTGACAAGGGGTTCAGGAGGGGCGTTGCAGCTGACTGTTAATCATTGGGTCGCTGGTTCGAGCCCAGCAGGCGGAGCCAAACAAAACAAGCAGTTACAAACGTAGCCACCTTAGACTCCCTCCCTCAGGAGTTATAGAAAAGCCTCTGTAGCGGCCCCCTGCCGCCGGCAGCACGAAAAAGGTATGTAGCGACTGCGCGAGCGTGTCCAGAACCGGCAAAATGGAGAGCAAGCCGGCCAACCCGCGCCAATACCCACCAAAGGATCAAGTTGACACTTCAGAGCTGTTGGCCTGAAGTTGCAATATCCCCTGCGTCAGTTGCAATACCCCCTGCGTCCAAAGTGAAAGCGTCACCTTGGCGCTGCTGCACGGGGGTCCAGAGCCTGGAACATGCCAAGAGCCTCGCACACAATGCCCTGCACTGCGCGCATTCTGGGCCTTGATCCGCTCATCCAGGTTGCGCAGCTCCTCGGCCAGCTCTGCCAGCAGAATCCGGAAATCCCCGACAGACCGTTCTCGGGGCCTTCGAGGACCTCCGGCAGGGCGCGGCGCAATGCCCCCAGCGAGGTCGACACCACAAGACCGGACTCCCCCCTGCTGTGACTGGTTGCTTGAATGACGAGTCTGGCGCAATGCGATGCCGTTAGCCGCTAGAGGGGAGTCCATTCCACTGGTCTACGGGGACGGCGGTGGCACTGGGCATAGCGTGGATAAGCCGCAGCGCACCCGCCGTTTCCGATGCGCGGATCAGGCGTCGCAGAGCGCCTGGGCAGCGGCCAGATCCAGGGTGCCCTCGTAGATCGCCCGTCCGGTGATGGCGCCGAGGATTCCCTGCGCGGCGACGGCCTTGAGCGCGCGGATATCCTCCAGGTTGGTGACGCCGCCGGAGGCGATCACCGGGATGCCGGCCTCCGCCACCGCTACCGTGGCGGCGACATTGACGCCCTGCATCATGCCGTCGCGCTGGATGTCGGTGTAGACGATGGCGCTCACCCCGTCGGCAGCAAACCGGCGCGCCAGATCCACCGCTTTCACTTCGCTGACCTCGGCCCAGCCGTCGGTGGCCACCAGACCGGCGCTGGCGTCGATGCCGACGATGATGCGACCGGGAAACTCCCGGCACATTCGCGTGACGAAATCCGGATCCTTGACCGCTTTGGTGCCCAGGATCACGTAGCGCACCCCCGCCTGAAGATAGGCCTCGATGGTGTCGGCGCTGCGGATGCCGCCGCCGATCTGGATCGGCAGCGCGCCCTGGGCACGGGCGATGGCGCGCACCGCGTCGCCGTTCACCGGTGCACCCGCAAAGGCGCCGTTGAGATCCACCAGGTGCAGGCGGCGGGCGCCCTGGGCGACCCAGTGGGCGGCCATGGCCACCGGGTCATCGGAAAACACGGTGGCATCATCCATGCGGCCCTGACGCAGACGCACGCACTGGCCGTCCTTGAGATCGATGGCGGGGATCATCAGCATCGGTCACCACCTCCCCAATCGGTGAAGTTGGCCAGCAGGCGCAGGCCGTCGGTATGGCTTTTTTCCGGGTGAAACTGCACGGCAAACAGGTTGCCGGCGTGGAGCGCCGCAGCGAAGCGGACGCCATGGGCGCAGCTGCCGGCGATCAGCTGCGGTTCGGTCTCGACCCAATAGCTGTGCACGAAATAGAACCGCGAATCCTGGGCGATACCCGCCCAGAGCGGGTGGTCGATGGTCTGATGCACGACATTCCAGCCCATGTGCGGAACCTTGAGCCGTTCGCCATCGGCATCGATCAGGGGATCGCCAAAAAACCGCACCCGCCCGGGCAACAGCCCCAGGCAGTCGGCCCCACCGCTCTCCTCACTGTGCGCCATCAGCGCCTGCATGCCCACGCAGATCGCCAATACCGGCTTCTCGGCGATGACCTCCGGCAGCACGCGGTCGAAACCCGATTCGCGAATCGCCGCCATGCAGTCGCCGATCGCCCCGACACCGGGAAACACCACCCGGTCGGCGCGCTGCAACTCGCGCGGATCCGTGGTGACGCTCACCCGCGCGCGCGGCGCGACCCGTTCCAGCGCCTTGGCCACCGAATGCAGATTGCCCATACCATAGTCGATGACCGCGATGCGGTCGGCGAAGTCAGTCATACCCAAAACTGCTCAGAGACTGCCTTTGGTGGAGGGCGTCGCCTCTCCGACCCGGGGATCCAGGGCCACGGCCATGCGCAGCGCGCGGCCGAAGGCCTTGAAGATGGTTTCCACCTGATGGTGGGTATTGGCGCCGCGCAGGTTGTCGATATGCAGGGTCGCCCCGGCATGGTTGACAAAGCCCTGAAAGAACTCGAAGACCAGATCGACGTCGAAGCTGCCGACCCGTGCGCGCGTAAAGCTGACCTCGGCAACCAGTCCGGGACGGCCGGAAAAATCGATCACCACCCGGGACAGCGCCTCGTCCAGCGGCACATAGGCGTGACCGTAACGGTTGATGCCCTTGCGCTCGCCGAGCGCCTGTTTCACCGCCTGACCGAGGGTGATGCCGATGTCCTCGACCGTGTGATGATCGTCGATATGGGTATCACCGGCCGCATTGACCCGCAGATCGACCAGGCCGTGCCGGGCGATCTGATCGAGCATGTGTTCGAGAAACGGCACCCCGGTGGCGAATTCGCCACGCCCGCTGCCATCGAGGTCGATCGCAACCTCGATCCGGGTTTCCAGGGTGTCGCGATTGACGGTGGCGCGGCGCGGTGCCATGCGGCTCTCCTGCGGGGGGCCAACGGCTGAAGGCGCGCCATTATACTGGCGGCCTGGCGGGCGGACCAGCGTACCGCCGCCAACCATCAGGGGGAAGGCATGAATAAACCACTTCGCATCCTGGCCGGCGTAGTGCTGCTGGGGCTGCTGTTGCTCGCCGGCGCAGCCGCCTATGTGCTGCTGTTTCTCGATCCCAACGATCTCAAGCCGAGGATTGCCGAGCTGGCGCGCAGCCAGGGTATCACTCTGGAAATGCGCGGCGAGCTGTCCTGGGATTTCCTGCCCAGGCCGGGCATCGAGATCGGCAGCACCAGCGTCCGCTCGGAGCGCGGCGATCTGCCGGAGATCGACTTCGAGCGCGCGACTCTGAGCATGGCCTGGCTGCCACTGCTGCGCGGTGAGCCGCGCATCGAGGCGCTGCGCCTCGACGGCGCGGAGATCCGCATCGCCAATCGCGCCCAGGCCGGCGCCGCGGCTGTGGCCCCGGTGGCCGCGGCGCCGCCTTCACAAGCGGCCGCCGCCGGGGACGCCGGCGGCATGGCGATCGGGGTGCGCTCGGTTTCGATCCGCAACACCAAGGTCATCATCGCCACACCCGAGGGCAACAGGGAGCTGCACGACCTCAGGTTCACCGGCAGCGATATCCTGCTCGACGGCACGCCCTTCCCCGTCGAGCTCGCCTTCGACTATCTGGATCCCGCACTGCCCTTTCCGGTCCAGGCGGACTTCCGGGCGACCCTGGGCATCGACCAGCATTCCCTGGCGGTCCGAACCCGGGACGCGCAGCTGCAACTGACCCCGGAGGACCACCCCGCCATCGAGACCAGCTTCCAGCTCAGCTACGATGGCGGCGGGGATGTGCTGGAAATCGCCAACCTGGATCTCCGCAGCCAGGGGCTGCAGCTGCGCGGCGAAGCAAGCATCACCCAGCTGGCCACGGCACCACAGGTTCGGGGAAAGCTGGAAGTTCCGGCGGCGGATCCGCGCCCCCTGCTCGCCGCATGGCAGGTGCCACTGCCTGAATTCAGCGCCGCGGATGCCCTCGAACAAGTGGCGCTGAGCGCGGGCTTTCATGCCTCTCCCGAGGAGTTGCAGCTCAGCGAGCTCGATCTGACCCTGGACGACACCCGGATTACCGGCACCGCCAGGGCGCGCCTGGCAACACCCCGCGAACTCAGCGCGGAACTGCACGGCGATCGCCTCGATCTCGGCCGCTACAGCAGCCCGAATACCGAGCAGACGCCTGCGTCTCCAGCCACCGCGCTGCTCGCGCCCCTGGCCGCCCCCATGGCCTTTCTGCAGGGCGGCACCGGCAGCCTCGCTCTGGACTGGGATTTGCTGACCCTGGATCAACTGCGGCTCGAAACCCTGCGCTTGCGGGTCCGCTTCGCGGGCGACGACCTCCACATCGAGGACTTCTCCACGCATACCCTGGGCGGCACTGCGTCACTTCGCGGCGGCGTCGAAGGCATCGGCGGCAGGGAACCGGAAGTCAATTTCGCGCCACGGCTGCAAGGCGTTGCACTCGCCGAGGTGCGCCGCGCCCTGGCCCCGAACCTGGCACTGGACGGCGCCCTGGACCTGACCCTGGCGGGCAGTGCCCGAGGCGCCGACAGCCAGGATCTGGAGCAATCGCTGCGCGCCCAGGGCGATTTCCGGATCACGGACCCCACCCTGTCCGGCACCAATATCGAGCGCACTTTCTGCGATCTGGTGGCCACCGTCGAGCGCACGCCGAAACGCCGGGATTGGCCGGAATTCACCCGCTTCGAAACCATCGCCGGCGATTTTCGGCTGGCCGGCCCAAGGGTGACACTGGACAACCTGACCACGGGGATCGGCAACCTCGCGCTGCGCGCCTCGGGCACCCTCGACCGCGCCACCGAGACCTACGAGGTGACTGCCGTCACCCGCCTGGAGGGCGATCGCACCAGCGCCGACGGCTGCCCGGTGCGCAGCGGGCGGCTGCGCGACCGCGACATCCCACTGCGCTGCACCGGCAGCTTCGGTGCCCAGACCCAGACCCAGTGCGCGCCCGACCCCGAGTTCGTCGCCGGCCTGGTGGAGGACCGCGTGCTCGAAGAGCTGCGCGACCGGGGCAAGCTCGAAGGCGAGCGCGGCAAGGCCGTCGAGGGCCTGCTCAAGGGCCTGCTGAACCGAGGTGGGGATGGCGACTGACGCCACTGGGACGGGTCCCGATTTCGCCCAGCGCCTGCTCGCCTGGTTCGACCAGCATGGCCGCCACGACCTGCCCTGGCAGCGCGAACACTCGCCCTATCGGGTCTGGCTGTCGGAAATCATGCTGCAGCAGACCCGGGTCGAGACCGTCATCCCCTATTTCGAACGTTTCGTCGAGGCTTTTCCCGACATCCCCAGTCTCGCCCGGGCGCCACTGGATGAAGTGCTCCACCTGTGGACGGGGCTGGGTTACTACGCCCGGGCACGCAACCTGCATCGCGCCGCGCAACTGGTGACCGAGCGGCATGGCGGAGAACTGCCGGCGGACCCCGCCGCGCTCCAGGCCCTGCCAGGCATCGGCCGCTCCACCGCCGGCGCCATTCTCGCCATGGCCTGGCAACGCCGCGCGCCCATCCTCGACGGCAACGTCAAGCGGGTGCTGGCCCGCCACGGCGCCATCGCCGGCTGGCCCGGACAGACCGCGGTGGCGAACCGCCTCTGGGCGCGTGCCGAGCAGCTCACCCCGACCGCCCGGGTCGCCGACTACACCCAGGCGATCATGGACCTGGGCGCCACCCTGTGTACCCGGGCCCGGCCCCCGTGCAGCCAGTGCCCGGTGGCCGCGGACTGCCAAGCAAGGAGCGCAGACCAGGTCAGCGCCTACCCGGGACGCAAACCGAGCGCCGTCACCCCGGTGCGCCGGAGCCTGTGGCTGATTCTGCGCAACCGGGAAGGCGAGGTGCTGCTCGAACGACGGCCACCGCAGGGCATCTGGGGCGGCCTGTGGAGCTTCCCCGAATGTCCACCCGACACCCCGCCGACCGCCGTCGAGAACCTCTGCGCCGATCTCGGCTGCGAGATAAGGACCACCCGGCCCGGCGCCGCCGGACGTCACGTCTTCACCCACTTCAAGCTCGACTACCAGACTCGGGAGATCGACGTCCACCCAACCCTGCGGATAGCGGAAGGCGGGCGACTCCGCTGGGTGGACCCGGCAGCCCCGGGTGCCCTGGGACTTCCGGCACCCGTGCACAAGCTGTTGGTTTCCTTGGCGGCGTCACCGGCCCGGACGCAGATCGCGTAGACGCGAGGTACACTGACGCCCATCAGCCCCAGCGGAGATCATGTCATGAGCCGTACCCTGTTCTGCCGCAAGTACCGGGAAGAACTGCCAGGCCTCGAACAGCCCCCCTTCCCCGGGCCCAAGGGCCAGGAAATCTTCGAGCAGGTATCCAGGCGCGCCTGGGAAGAGTGGCTCGCCCATCAGACCATGCTCATCAACGAGAAGCGCCTCAACATGATGGACCTGACCGCGCGTACCTACCTCAACGAACAGCGCGATCGGTTTCTGTCCGGCGGGGACTATGATGCCGCCGAGGGCTATGTTCCCGAGGAAGATCAGGGTTCCAATTCGTCCGGATCGGACCGCCACGATTGACGGCCAGAGCCGCAACCGGTTAAATACGCGCCTTCCTGCTACCTGCCCAGGTAGCTCAGTCGGTAGAGCAGAGGATTGAAAATCCTCGTGTCGGTGGTTCGATTCCGCCCCTGGGCACCATAAAAACACGCTATAAAAACAAGCGACTATAAGGCGTTTCTAGCCGCGAACGCAGGCCAGCGCCTCCGGCCAATTCCGAACAAATGGCTACTGCGCGACTATGTTGCAGACTGCAAAGGTAGCGCCAAGCAGCTGCCAACCCCAGCGCGCCGCGCCGCCCCGTTCCCTGGATCTGCATCTCCATCGAGCTGCTGCCTACCTCGAAGCCCTGCTCCGCCATTCACTCGTTTCCAGGCGCACGAACCCCGACGGACAAGGGAAACCGCTGCCGCGGTGCGGCACGCCGGTCAGACCAAACCCGAGCTCGCCGCTGCCTCGAGCACCGCGACCGGCTGTCCGTGGGGCGCCCAGGTCATCACCTCGAGGGCGTCCTCGACGTACTCGGGCCGGCGCATGCCGCAGAGGACCGTGGTCACGCCGGCCAAGCTCGCCGCCGTCCACAGGGCTTGCTGCGACAGCGGCGCCCGGGCGCGACCGTCCATCCTGGGGGCGATGGCGTCGGCCACGGCGCGCGCCCGCTTTTGGCTCTGGGCCGCAGCGTGGGCATAGAACGCATCGAGCAAACCGGCGAGGCTTTCGAGATACGCCTCGCGCACCTCGGACCATCGCTGGGCCAACTGCTGGGGAAGCCCCCGGTCGAGCAGCCGCAGGGTTTGCCCGAGCTGCGGCCGGATGCGGCCGTGCTCTATCTGCTGCCAGGTGGGCAGCCCGTCGATCTGATCCTGCAGACCCGCGAGCTCTTCCCCCCACCGGAAGAGCGACGCGGTGTTGAGCTCGCCCACGTTGGTGCGCAGGCGGGTCGCGAGCTGTTGCCGTAGTTGGTCTTCGTGCTCGCGTACCTTCGCGAGCTGTTCGTGCAAGGCCGGTGCCTCGTCCGGGACCTCGAAGCTCGCCAACCGCACCAACCCTCGCTCGGTGATGGCGTTCAAGGGCCGGTTGACCAGCACCGCCACGCCCTCGGCCCGCGCCACCTCGAGGGCGGTCTGCCCGTCGCCGGTATTGCGGGTGAGCGCGGGGCCTGTTTCCAGCAAGTTGAGCGGCAACTGCAACACTTCGAAGTGATGCCGCCCGACCCCGAGCTCCTTCGCCGCCTCTCGGGCGGCCTCGAGCATGCGGCTCAGGGAGGTGGCGTCGGGCTCGTCCGGATCGGCGCCAACGGTGTTCGATGACACCCCATAGCGCCCGATGCGCCCCGCCTGCACCTGCTGCTCGAGGTACACGAAGGCGCGCCGCAGACGGTCGTAAAAGGTGTCGCGCGTCGGCTCGCTCATCTTGCCTTCGCGTTGGTACGCGTCCGACAGGAAATACTCGGGGTTGTGCAAGAGCAGCACGTCGAGCGACGCGAGCTGCAGCCGCGCCAGCGACCGGCCGAGCTGGTCGGCCAGAAACTCGGGGTGGACGCAATGCCAGAGCTGGTCACCATGCTCGACCACCTCGGGATACCCCTGGCCGCGGTTCTTGCGGCGCTGGGCGATCTCGAGGTTTTCACCCTGGATGTAGCCGGCCTTGGAGACCACCACGAGCTCGTCGCGCTGGAGATCGCCCTCGCGCACCAACCGGCCGACGACGTCCCCCACCAGCCGCTCGGAGCTACCGCCGGTGTAGTTGGTGGAGGTGTCGATGAGGTTCACACCGCGACGCAGGGCATCGCGCAAGGCCTCGCGGTGCTCCGGGCTCTCTTCGTCGACGCGGTAGCCACCGAAGCCGAGCAGGCTCACGTCGAGCTCGCCGAGCTTGCGTCGCACCTGCCCCTCGAAGCGCTCCGCGTAACGTTTCGTCCCTTCGGGGCTCGCTGAACCGGGCATGGGCTCGGCCAAGCTGTCCCGCCGGCTGCCGTGACTGGCCTCGGCCTCGTCGGTAAGCGCAGGGCCGACGCTTTCGGGGTTGGTGATCGGCGACTGGCAAGCGAAGTCACGGCACACATACAGCGCCGGGCGGCCCTGCACGAGCCCCTTGCCGGCGAGCAGCGGCACCCGCTCGGCGCTCGCCTCGAGAGCCTCGGGGGCCCCCATCACGAGCAAGCGGTTGGGGATGTAGCGCCGCCCCACCTCCTGGCGCAAAGCCGCGCAGGCGGCGTCTGATGGCTCCCCCGCAACCACCAGCTCGAGGGGCGGCTCGAGCAACCCGTCGACCACCGCCAGGTTGCTCGCAAACGCCTGGGGCGCCGTGGCTACCAGGCGTCCGAAGGCCTGGACCGCCCGCCGGGCCGCGTCGACCCACAGCTCGCGCTCGAGGAGCGTCCCGAGCCGCAGGAGGCCTCGCGCCGCCACGCTGTTGGCGCTGGGAATGGCGCCGTCGTGACCTTCGAGCCGGCGCACGATGAGCGTTTCGTGATCCGCGGCCACGCTGTAGAACGCCCCGCTCTGCTCGTCGACGAAGTCACCGAGGATGCGCTCGCCGAGCTCGCTCGCCCAGTCGAGGTGCGCCCGCTCGCCGGTCACCTCGAACAAGTCGACCAGCGCGTCGGCCAAAAACGCGTGGTCTTCGAGATAGGCTTGCAGGTGCGCCTTGCCCGCGCGGTAGGTGCGCAGCAGCCGCCCGCTGTCGTCGACGAGATCCTCGCGCAGAAACCGCGCCGCGTTCTCGGCCGCGCGCAGGTAGCGCTCATCGCCGAGGATGCGGTAGCCGTCGACCATGGCGCCGATCATCAGGGCGTTCCAGGCGGTAAGGATCTTGTCGTCGAGCCCGGGGTGCACGCGCTCGGCGCGCGCTTCGAACACCTTCGCCCGGGATTGCTCGATCTCCGCGGCCAGGTCCTCGGCCTTGCGGTTCAGCCGCTCGGCGACTTGGGGCAGAGGCCGCGGTACATTGGGAATACTCTTGCCCTCCCAATTCCCCGCCTCGGTGATGTCGTAGTACAGGCAGAAATTCTCCGCCCGGTCGCGATCGCCGATAGCCTCTTCGATCTGCTCGGGGGTCCACACGAAGAACCTCCCCTCCACCCCTTCGCTGTCGGCGTCGGTGGCGGAGTAAAAGCCCCCCGCGTCGTCGGTCATTTCGCGCAGAATGTAATCGAGGGTCTGCCGGCCCACCCGCTCGTAGCGCGCATACCCGGTGAGCGCGTAGGCCTCGAGATAGGCGCGAGCGAGCTGGGCGTTGTCGTACAGCATCTTCTCGAAGTGCGGCACGAGCCAAGCTTCGTCGGTGGCGTAGCGGCAAAAACCGCCCCCGACCTGATCGTAGATCCCGCCGGCGGCCATCTGATCGAGGCTGAGGGTGACCATCTGCCAGGCGCGCTCGTCACCGGTGCGCCGCCACGCCCGCATGAGAAGCAGCAGCGCCTGATGGGGCGGGAACTTGGGTGCCCCACGAAAGCCGCCGTGGGTGCGATCGAGCTCGCCGTAGAGCTGCTCCACGGCGCGGTCGATCTCCGCCTCCCCAAGCCGCGCGTCGGGGGCGGGCCTGGCTTGTGCGCGCAAGCGCTCGGTCAACGACTTGGCCTGGCCCACCAAGGCCCCGCGCTCCTCTCGCCAGGCCTTGGCGAGGGCGTTGAGCACCGTCGGAAAGCCGGGCCGACCAAACCTGTCCTCCGGGGGGAAATAGGTGCCGGCGAAGAAGGGCTCGAGCTCTGGGGTGAGAAAGACGGTCATCGGCCAGCCGCCCTGGCCCTGGTTGAGCGTGAGGGTCGCCGCCATATAGACGTCGTCGAGGTCGGGGCGCTCTTCCCGGTCGACTTTCACGCAAACAAAATTCTCGTTCATCTGAGCGGCGATGTCCGGATTCTCGAAGGACTCGCGCTCCATCACGTGGCACCAGTGGCAGGCGGAGTACCCGATACTGAGTAGAATCGGCCGGTCCTCGCGCTCGGCCCGCGCCAGGGCCTCCTCGCCCCACGGGTGCCAGTCCACCGGGTTGTGCGCGTGCTGCAGCAAATAGGGGCTGGTCTCGTCGATCAGGCGATTGGCGGGCGCGTCGGCCATGCTTCCTCCCGAAAAGTGAGGGCCCCGCGGGGCCCTGCAAAGAATATATAGGAAGTATAAGCCCTCTTTTTCACTGAGAAATCACCTTGATCAACCCGGCCATTTCGTGACCAAACGCAGTCAATCTCAGCGAATGCAGTGGCCTGATCAGCGAAATCGACCGAGTTTCAGCCTTGTGGTGATCCGTCCAATCTGAACCGGTGGCCGACCCGATGGGCGATGGTGTCCAGCAGTTGGGTGAGCATCTGATTGGTCGGCGCCTTGGCCCGGAGAAACCGGCTGCCATCGGAGCGATCGAGGTACACACCAGCCAGGAACAGCCTGTGCAAGTGGATGTGCAGGTTGAGCGCACTGCCGAAGCGCTGGATCAGGGCAACTGCACCGGTCTTGGCGATTTTTTGTGAAGCCCGCTTGCTTGACCAGGGGCGTCGCGATCACGCGGACCGTAGCGCCGCTGGCGATGGGCGGCGTCACCCACCTGATCAGCAGCCTCTCGGACAGCTAGTGGCCCACTAGGCCGGCGGCCGGCAACCTTAGCCGGCGCGCTAATCGGCGTCGGTGACCGCGCCCTTGCTGGCGCTGGAGACCAGGCGCGCGAACTTGGCCAGCACGCCGCGCTTGACGGACAGCTCCGGGGGCGTCCAGGCCGCCCGGCGGCGCGCCAGCTCGGCGTCGTCGACATTGAGCTGCAGCAGGCGCTGCTCGGCGTCGATGGTCACCGAATCGCCCTCGTGCACCAGGCCGATGGTGCCGCCGACCGCGGCCTCCGGGGCCACGTGGCCCACGACCATACCGTAGGTGCCGCCAGAGAAGCGGCCGTCGGTGATCAGGCCCACCGAGTCACCCAGGCCACGGCCGATGATCGCCGAGGTCGGCGAAAGCATCTCGCGCATGCCCGGCCCGCCGCGTGGGCCCTCGTTGCGGATCACCACCACGTCCCCGGCCTTGATGCAGTCCTCCAGGATGGCGGCCATGGCGTCCTCCTCGGACTCGAACACCCGCGCCGGCCCGGTGATGGCAAGCCGCTTGAGGCCGGTGATCTTGGCCACCGCGCCCTCCTCGGCCAGGTTGCCCTTCAGGATGGCCAGGTGCCCGGTCGCGTACAGCGGGTCGTGCAGCGGCCGGATCACCGACTGCCCGGCCGGCGGATCCACCGGCACCGCCGCCAGGGTCTCGGCCAGGGTCTCGCCGGTGATGGTCTTGCAGTGGCCGTGCAGCAACCCCGCCTCCAGCAGCATTTTCATCACCTGCGGCACCCCGCCGGCGTTGTGCAGGTCCACGGTCACGTAGCGCCCCGAGGGCTTGAGATCGCAGAACACCGGCACCCGCCCGCGGATGCGCTCGAAGTCGTCGATGCTCAGGTCCACGTCGGCGGCGTGCGCGATCGCCAGCAGGTGCAGCACCGCGTTGGTCGACCCGCCCAGGGCCATGATCACGCTGATGGCGTTCTCGAAGGCTTCGAAGGTCAACAGGTCGCGTGGCCGGATGTCGGCCTCGATCGCCTTGACCAGCGCCTCGGCCGAGGCCGCCGTGCTGTCGGCCTTCTCGGCGTCCTCCGCCGACATGGTGGAGGAGTACGGCAGGCTCATGCCCATGGCCTCGAAGGCGCTGGACATGGTGTTGGCGGTGAACATGCCCGCGCACGCGCCCGCGCCGGGGCAGGCGTTGAACTCGACCGCGCGCAGCCGCTGCTCGTCGATGGTGCCGGCGGCGTACTGGCCCACGGCCTCGAACGCCGAGACCACGGTCAGGTCTTCGCCGTCCAGCTTGCCGGGCTTGATGGTGCCGCCGTAGACGAAGATCGCCGGGATATTCATGCGCGCCATGGCGATCATCGCGCCCGGCATGTTCTTGTCGCAGCCGCCCAGGGCGATCACCCCGTCCATGCTCTCGGCCTGGCAGGCGGTCTCGATGGTATCCGCAATCACTTCGCGCGAGACCAGCGAGTACTTCATCCCCGGCGTGCCCATGGAGATGCCGTCGGAGACGGTAACGGTGCCGAAGGTCTGAGCCTTGGCTCCGGCACCCTC
Organism: uncultured Gammaproteobacteria bacterium; assembly: GCA_913060555.1. Lineage (GTDB taxonomy): Bacteria > Pseudomonadota > Gammaproteobacteria > Pseudomonadales > Porticoccaceae > JAGPUQ01. Next base: position 40,471 of record CAJXRS010000013.1, read on the forward strand.
GAGCGCGGCCTCGGCGCGGCTGGTGAGCGCGTTCAGGCCCATGTTGCAGGGCGTGATGGTCGAGTAGCCGTTGGCCACGCCGACGATCGGCTTCTCGAAGTCGGCGTCGGTGTAGCCCATGGCGCGCAGCATGGCGCGATTGGGCGTGCGCGCCGGCCCCTCCAGGATGGTGCGGCTGCGGCGCGGGCTGTGCTTCTCGGACATCGGAAAAACCCTGCGGCTGGGATGGGAAGGCCGCTTATTATGCCCCGGAACCGGTACCGCAGTCATGCCACGCGGCCACAAAGAAGCGTCGGCGGTCCGGGGCCGCGCCGGGGCTTGAAGCTCTGAATAACGCTCCGGTTTTGCGATAGTTGCGGGGTCCAGACCAATCGGCGTTATCCGTGACTCCGTTGACCTTTGCCGAAGCCGAATACCTGTCTCTTATACACATCTGACGCTGCCGACGAATAGAGAGGTGTAG
>CAJXRS010000014.1 GCA_913060555.1 uncultured Gammaproteobacteria bacterium
AGCGTCAGATGTGTATAAGAGACAGTGTCTCAACGGGGTGCAGCGCAGCCATCTGATCAGCTTCGCCGAGGACGGCGCTCTGCTCACCGAGCTCTTCACGCGCGATGGCGCGGGTACCCTGGTGCTCAAGGATGGCGCCGAGGTGATTCGTCAGGCGACCATCGACGATATCGGCGGCATCCTCGAGCTGATTCAGCCGCTGGAAGAGCAGGGGGTGCTGGTCAAGCGCTCGCGGGAGTTGCTGGAGACCGAAATCTCCCGTTTCTGCGTGGTCGTACACCCGGAGGGGCCAATCGTCAGTTGCGCGGCCCTGTATCCCTTTGCCGACCAGCGGGCCGCCGAGCTGGCCTGTGTCGCCACTCATCCCGATTTTGTCGACCAGGGGCTGGGCAGCCGTTTACTCGCCCACCTGGAGGCCAGGGCGCGCTCGGAGTACCGGCTCGAGCGCCTGTTCGTGCTTACCACCCAGGCCGAGCACTGGTTTCGGGAGAAGGGCTTCGAGCCGATCGGCATCGAGGATCTGCCCGCCGAAAAGGCCGAACTGTACAACTATCAGCGGCGCTCGAAGATCTTTCAGAAAACGCTGTAAAGGGGGCGGCGGAGACCGCCCCGCGCCCGGCCCGGATCAGGCCTTCTTGTCGAAGTAGCGGATCGAGGGTTCCGCGGATACCCAGTTGCCGAGTTGGCCGATCACCCCCGTTTCGGTGCGCCAGGCGAAGTATTTCTCGTAGGCTTCGCGCGACTCCCATTGCTCGATGGCGACGATATTGGTGGGATCGTCCTGATTCTGGTGCGCGTAGACTTCGATGCAGCCCGGATAGCTGCGGGTCTCCGGCAGCAGGGCCGCCAGCCCCTGAAGGGTCTCGTCGACGCATTCGGGTTTGACTTTCAGTTCCAGCAGTACGGTGCAGGCCATGATGATTCTCCGGCTCGTTATGGTTGGTTGGTGAAAAATTTCCGCCCCTGCGGGCTGGGAATACTAACAGGTTGTCACAAAATCTCGCGCGGTCGGGCGCGGCCTCAGCCGATTTGCGCCACGCCCCAGTAGTTGTAGCCCAGCAGCCGCGGCGTGGAAGGGAGGTACATGCTGTCCAGTTGTGCAACCGCAAAACCGCCCTCCTCGATCAGTGCGGGAATCGGGCGGTTGAGATTGCAGCCACCGGCGAGCTTCTTCCACAGCGGATTGACGCGCTCCTGCCAGCGGCGCACCCCGGCGTCCGGGGCGCGGCCGTGCTCGGAGAAGATCAGCCGGCCCCCCGGCTTCAACACCCGGCGCATCTGCCGCAGTGCCCCGTGCCAGTCGGGAATGGTGCACAGCGTATAGGTTAGCAGCACGGTGTCGACGCTGTTGTCCTCCAGGGGGATCTCTTCCCCGGGCAGGTCGATCAGCCGGACCTCCACTGGGGACTGGGTCAGGTTCTTGCGCGCCTTGTCGCGCATCGCCGCCGAGGGCTCCAGGCCCCAGACGAACTCCACCCTGGCGGGATCGTAATAGGGCAGGTTGAGCGCCGAACCCATGCCCACCTCCAGCACCCGGCCCTCACACAGGGGGACCACCTTGCGGCGCTGGTAGAGGATGGGCTTGGTGGCGCAGGCGAAGTTGATGAAGGGTGCCAGGCAAAATCTCTCATAGCAGCTCAAGGGGCGATACTCCGGGCGATGCCATTGCCCGTTCCCCAGCGGTTTCCGGGTTGGCGTTAGGCTGATACATCAGAGATTATCCCAAGGGTGATCGGTTGGCGAGGGGTCGGCGGCCGCGAACCGTTGCCGGTGGAGCGAAGGTTGGATCCCTCTATTGGGTACACTGGAGCCTTCGCGAACCGGTGCCAAGGCCGGGCGGGCCGGTGACCCGGCGAGGACACATGACAAGAGGTGCTCGAGCATGAATCCACCCCTGACCGGCATCCGCGTCTTGGAGCTGAACCGAGTCGCCCCCGGCGCCTTCTGCACCATGATGCTCGGCGACATGGGCGCTGAAGTGATCCGCATCGAGACCCCCAGGCGGGCCGCTGCCGGCAAGGACATGGACGCTACCCGCGACGATCTCTGGGAGCGCTCCGAGTTCGCCAACCGCAACAAGCGCAGCATGACGCTGAATCTCAAGGCGCCGGAGGCACAGCAAATATTGCACCGCCTGACCGAGGATGCCGACGTGGTGGTGGAGGGATTCCGCCCCGGGGTGGCGGCGCGGCTGGGCGCCGACTATGCGACCTTGAGCGCGCTCAATCCGCGACTGGTGTACTGCTCCTTGTCGGGCTTCGGTCAGGATGGGCCCTATCGCGACCGCGCCGGACACGATCTCAACTATCTGGCCATCGCCGGCGTGCTCGGACAACTGGGCGCGCCGGACACGGCGCCGCCGATTCCGCTCAATCTGGTGGCCGATTACGCGGGTGCCTCGCTGCACGGGGTGATCGGCATCCTGCTGGCACTGTTCGCCCGCCAGACCACGGGCCGCGGTCAGCAGGTCGATATCGCCTATCTGGACACCGCCTTCGCGCTGCTCACCGCGGTACCCGGCATCCGCAACTATCTCGTGGGCGGCGCCGAACCCAGGCGTGGCGAGAACGTGTTCGCCGGCGAGCATCCCTATTACGCGCTGTACCGCACCCGGGACGACCGCTGGCTGTCGGTGGGCTGCATGGAGCCCTGGCTGTGGGACAACTTCTGCAAGGCCGTGGGGCGGCCGGAGCTGAGCACCCAGGGCATGCACGGCACGGACTTCCACAGGCCGCCGAGCACCGCCCAGCGGGCCGCCAAGGCCGAGCTCGATGCCCTGATCCGCACCCGCACCCTGGCCGAATGGGAGCAGCTCCTGGCCGACGCCGATGTCTGTATCGGCCGGGTGAACGGCTTTGCCGAAGCGGTCGCCGATCCCCAGTTGCGGCACCGCCAGATGCTGCTGCCGCTCGGCGATCCGGAACAGCCGCAGGCGCTGCAACCGGGCATGGCCATCAAGCTCGGCGCCACCCCGGGGTCGATCCGCAGCCTGCCGGCGCGCACCGGCCAACACACGGCGGCGATCCTGGCCGAGCTCGGTTACAGCGACGCCGAGATTGAAAAGCTGGGTCGGCTGCAAGCCATCTGAGGGATGCCCGCGGCGTTGCGCAATACCGGCCGCGGTCCACTCTGGTATGCTCCGGGCCCGGTTTTTGCCCGTTTGCGCAGGGGTTGACCATGCCCACTTACCGCTCCCATACCACGACCCGTGGTCGCAATATGGCGGGTGCGCGCTCGCTGTGGCGGGCGACCGGGATGAAAGACGGGGACTTCGACAAACCCATTATCGCGGTCGCCAACTCCTTTACCCAGTTCGTGCCCGGCCATGTCCACCTTAAAGACCTGGGCCAGCTGGTAATCAGTGAGATCGAAAAAGCCGGCGGCGTCGGCAAGGAATTCAACACCATCGCCGTGGACGACGGCATCGCCATGGGCCACGACGGCATGCTCTATTCGCTGCCGTCGCGGGACATCATCGCCGACTCGGTGGAGTACATGGTCAATGCCCACTGTGCCGATGCCCTGGTGTGCATCTCCAACTGCGACAAGATCACTCCCGGCATGCTGATGGCCGCGCTGCGGCTCAATATCCCCACGGTGTTTGTCTCCGGCGGCCCCATGGAGGCCGGCAAGACCCGCCTCGCCGAGCACAAGCTGGATCTGGTCGATGCCATGGTGATCGCCGTGGACGACAGCGCCAGTGACGAGCAGGTCGATGAGTACGAGCGCTCCGCCTGTCCCACCTGCGGTTCCTGCTCGGGCATGTTCACCGCCAATTCGATGAACTGCCTGACCGAGGCGCTGGGCCTGTCGCTGCCCGGCAACGGCTCGATGCTGGCCACCCACGCCGACCGCGAGCGGCTGTTCCGCGACGCCGGCCGCCTGGTGGTCGAGCTCGCCCGCCGCCACTACGAGGAGGACGACTACCGGGTGGTGCCGCGCTCCATCGCCAGTTTCGAAGCGTTCGAGAATGCCATGACCCTGGATATCGCCATGGGTGGCTCCACCAACACCATCCTCCATCTGCTCGCCGCGGCCCAGGAGGCCGAAGTCGAGTTCACCATGGCCGATATCGACCGCCTGTCGCGCAAGGTGCCCAACCTGTGCAAGGTGGCGCCCAGCACGCCCCAGTACCACATGGAGGATGTGCATCGTGCCGGCGGGGTGATGGGCATCCTCGGCGAACTGGACCGGGGCGGGCTGCTGCACACGGATGTCGGCACGGTCCACGCGCCCACACTGAAGCAGGCCCTGGACATCTGGGATCTGGCGCGCGAGCCCGCCGCCGAGGTCCGCGAGTTCTACCGCGCCGGCCCCGCGGGCGTGCCGTCTCAGGTCGCCTTCAGCCAGAACACCCGCTGGCCCAGCCTGGATGTCGATCGCCAGGGCGGCTGCATCCGCGCCCTGGAGCACGCCTACAGCCACGAAGGGGGGCTGGCGGTGCTCTACGGCAATCTTGCGGCCGACGGCTGCGTGGTGAAGACCGCGGGCGTCGATGAGTCCATCCTGGTGTTCGAGGGTCCGGCACAGGTGGTGGAGAGCCAGGAGGAGGCGGTCGACGACATCCTCCACGACCGCGTCGAGGCGGGCGCCGTGGTGGTGGTGCGCTACGAGGGTCCGCGCGGCGGGCCGGGCATGCAGGAGATGCTCTACCCGACCAGTTACCTGAAGTCGAAGGGGCTGGGCAAGGTCTGCGCCCTGGTCACCGACGGCCGTTTCTCGGGCGGCACCTCGGGCCTGTCGATCGGCCATGTGTCCCCCGAGGCGGCCGCCGGTGGCACCATCGGGCTGGTCGAGAACGGCGATCGCATCCGCATCGATATCCCCGCGCGGACCATCGAGCTGCTGGTTGGAGATGCCGAACTGGCTGAACGCCGCGAGGGTCGCGAGCGGATCGGCTGGCAGCCGGCCCATCAGCGTCCGCGGCGGGTGTCGGCTGCCCTGCGCGCCTACGCCAAGCTGGCCACCAGCGCCGACCGCGGCGCGGTGCGCGACCTGACGCAACTGTAGGTGGCCAGTGGGCCACGCGGCTAATTAGGTAACACTCAGAGCCACTGTGCTGGTGCGAATCAAGGCGCGTTTCGCAGGGAATGGTTGTTCCCTTGCCAACCCACTAGGGACGGCGTTGCAGGGTGACGAACGCGTAGGCCGGATGCCCGGCCTGCGCTGGGTGTTCCTCGCGGGCGCATTCCTCCCAGCAGCGGTGGTCGAGATCCGGAAAGAAGGTATCGCCCGTCACCTCCAGGTCCAGCCGGGTCAGATAGATCCGGGTCGCGCGCGCCAGGCACTGCGCGTAGATTTGGGCGCCGCCGATCACGAATACCAGCTCGTCCCGGGCCGCCGCCGCGGCGATGGCCGCCTCCAGGGTCGGCGTCACCACCGCACCCGGGGCGTTGAAGCCGGGATTTCTGCTCACCACGATATTGTCCCGCCCCGGCAGCGGCCGGCCGATGGACTCGAAGGTGCGGCGGCCCATGACGATGGGGTGCCCCAGGGTCAGCGCCTTGAAGCGGCGCAGGTCGGCGGGCAGGTGCCAGGGCAGGGCGTTGCCGGCGCCGATCACGCCATTGGCGGCGACGGCGGCGATGAGCGCGATCTCGGTCACCCCCGCCTCAGACCGCGATGGGTGCCGGGATGCCCGGGTGGGGATCATAGCCTTCGAGGCGGAAATCCGGGTAGCGGAAGGCGAACAGATCATCGACCTGCGGATCGAGATGCAGGGTCGGCAGCGGCCGGGGCGCCCGGCTCAGCTGCAGATCCGCCTGCTCCAGGTGATTCAGATACAGGTGGGCGTCGCCCAGGGTGTGGACGAACTCGCCCGGCGCCAGCCCGGTCACCTGAGCCACCATCAGGGTGAGCAACGCATAGCTGGCGATGTTGAAGGGCACCCCCAGAAAGACATCGGCGCTGCGCTGGTAGAGCTGGCAGGACAGCCGCCCCTGCGCCACATGGAACTGGAACAGGGTATGACAGGGCGCCAGCGCCATGCGTCCGGCGGCAGCATTGTCCCGGGGGGAGCGACTTTCGTCCGGCAGGTCGGCCGGGTTCCAGGCCGACACCAGCAGGCGGCGCGAATCCGGGCGCGCGCGCAGTTGCGCGATCAGTTCGGCGAGCTGATCGATTTGACCGCCGCGGCCGTCCGGCCAGGAGCGCCACTGGGCCCCGTAGACGGGGCCGAGATCGCCGTCGGCGGTTGCCCACTCGTCCCAGATGCTGACGCCGTTGCGTTTCAGATAGCCGATGTTGGTATCGCCGGCCAGAAACCACAGCAGCTCGTGGATGATCGACTTCAGGTGCACCTTCTTGGTGGTGACCAGCGGAAAGCCGGCGCTGAGGTCGAAGCGCATCTGGTGGCCGAACACCGACAGGGTGCCGGTGCCGGTGCGGTCACCTTTGTGGACCCCCTGGGTGCGCACGTGGCGCATCAGATCGAGGTATTGCTCCATGGCTTTCCCGGCAGTCAGCGGGCGGCGTTCGCGCGCCGGTCACGGTAGAAGGCCCAGACCATGAGCGCAACCCCAGCCGCGAACATGGGCAGGCTGAGTAGCTGGCCGCGGGTCAGCCAGCCGAACAGGTCGAAGCCGATGTGGCGGTCGGGTTCGCGCACGAACTCCACCAGGAACCGAAACAGCGCATAGAGGATGAGAAACAACCCGCCCACGGCGCCGGCCGGACGCGGTCGGCGCGAATACCAAAAGAGGACGGCGAACAGCACCCCGCCCTCCAACGTTGCCTGGTAGAGCTGGGAGGGGTGCCGGGCGAGCCCTTCCGGGTCGCGGGGGAAGACCATCGCCCAGGGTACGTCCGACGGCCGGCCCCAGAGCTCCTGGCCGATGAAATTGCCGATCCGGCCCAGCCCGAGCCCGATGGGTACCAGGGGGACGGCGAAATCGGCGACTGCCAGAAAGGGCCGGCCGATCCTGCGCGCGTACTGCCACAGAGCGATCAACACCCCGAGCAGGCCACCGTGGAAGGCCATGCCCCCCTCCCAGATGCGAAAAATCCACAGGGGGTCGGCGAGCCAGGTATCCAGATTGTAGAACAGCCCCGAGCCCAGGCGGCCGCCGATCACCACGCCCAGCGCGCAGTACACCACCAGATCCTCGACCTGATCACGGGCCACGGGCGCCCAGGGTTGGCGGGTACGCCGCACCGCGAGCAGCCAGGCAGTGGCGAAGCCCAGCAGATACATGAGCCCGTACCAGTGGATCTGCAGCGGCCCCAGCTCCAGGGCCACGGGGTCGATAGTGGGATAGCGCAGCATGGCGGTCAGTTGCCGGAGTTCATCGGTCGCGCAGGCTGATCACCGGCCAGCCGCGTTCCCTGGCGATCGCCCGCAGGGCTTGGTCCGGATCCACCGCCACCGGATGGGCCACCGCTTCCAGCAGCGGCAGGTCGTTGATCGAGTCGCTGTAGAAGTGGCTGTTGTCCAGGGTCAGCCCCTGGTCGGTGAGCCACAGGCGCACGCGGCTGAGCTTGCCCGGGCCGAAGCTGGGTTCGCCGATGACCCGGCCGGTGTAGCGTCCGCCGACCATCTCCGGCTCGGTGGCGATGATGTCCGGGATGCCCAGGCGCAGGCAGATGGGCTCCACCACGAAGCGGTTGGTCGCGGTGACGATCACCGGCCGGTGACCGCGCTCGCGGTGGCTGAGTACCAGGCGTTCCGCGCCGGGCAGCCACAGGGGCGCGATCACCTCGGCCATGAAGCGTTCGCGCAATGCCTCCAGCTCGGCCGGCTCGGCGGCGGCCAGGGGCGCCAGCGCAAAGCGCAGATAGGCATGGATATCCAGCTGGCCGCGCCGGTAATCTGCGTAGAAGCGCTCGTTGGCGGCCCGATACACTTCGGGGTCCACCTTGCCGACACCTACCAGGAACTCGCCCCAGGAATAGTCGCTGTCACCGGCGATCAGGGTGTTGTCGAGGTCGAACAGGGCGAGCTGCATGGGATCCTGGGTCCGCGCGGATCGCGCTTGGCGGTGCGGGCGGGCAGCTTAGACGGATTCCCGGCGCGGCTCAATTGCACTGCTCCGCATTGGCGCGCCAGACGCCTCCGACCTGCTACATTGGGCGCGGTCCGTACAGGGATGTCTGCCCATGAAATGCTGGTCTTCTCCCCCGCTGGTGCGGCTGCTATTGGTGCTGGTCGCGGGTGTCGCACCGGCCCTTTCCGCCGCCCCTGTGCCCGAGCCCCTGCAGCCCTGGGCCGGGTGGGTCCTGCGCGATCATCCCCAGCACAGCTGCTACCGGCTGGCCGGCGAATTGCAGCGACGCCAGTGCCTGTGGCCGGAGGTGTTGCGCATCGAGCTGACCGCCGGCGGCGCACGCTTTCGGCAGAGGTGGCGCAGCCAGGCCGATGCGCAATGGCTGCCGTTGCCCGGCGAGCGTGACCAATGGCCGCGCGGGGTGACCCTCGACGGCCGGCCCGCGGCGGTGATCGAGCGGGATGGCCGCCCCGGCCTCTGGGTGGATGCCGGCGACCACGAGGTCGGTGGGCGCTGGGTCTGGGAGCGGCCGCCACCCTCGCTGGCATTGCCGCCCGCCACTGTGCTCGTCGATCTGCGCCTGGACGATCGCCCCCTGCCGGTAACCCTGGACGGCGAGAACCGGCTCTGGTTGCAGCCGCGCCCGGGCGGGGATCAGGACGCCGATCGCCTGCAGATCGAGGTGTTCCGCCGCATCGAGGACGGGGTCCCGGTGCGCCTGTGGACCGAGCTGCGCCTGGCGGTGAGCGGTGCGCCCCGCGAGGTGCTGGTGGGCCGCGCGCTGCCGGCGGAGGCGGTACCCGTGGATCTGGTATCGCCGCTGCCGGCGCGGCTCGAGGACGACGGCCGCCTGCGCGTCCAAGTGCGCCCGGGGCGCTGGCGGCTGGTGCTGGAGAGCCGTTATCTCGGCCGGCCGGAACACTTTGTCATGGAGGTTCAGGAACCCCAATGGCCGGGCCAGGAGCTCTGGGCCTTCCAGGCCGCGCCCGAAGTTCGCGGCCTCCGTCTGACGGGAGCTCCGGCAGTAGATCCCAGCCGCCTCGACCTGCCCGCGGAGTTGCACGGTCTGCCCGTCTACCTGCTGACGCCGCAAAATCCGCTGCGCGCGGAAGAGGAGTACCGCGGTGACGTCAACCCCGCCGCCGACCGCCTGCAGCTGCAGCGCAGCCTGTGGCTCGATTTCGACGGCCGCGGCGCCACGGTGCGTGACCATATCAGCGGCACGCAGTCGCGGAGCGGACGCCTGCAGGCGCTGCCGGAATTGGCCCTGGGACGGGTGGCGGTCAACGGCGAGCCCCAGGTCATCACCCGCCTGCCGGGCGGCGATGGTGAAGGCGAAGGCGTGGAGCTGCGCGCCCATGAGCTGAATATCGAGGCGGTCAGCCGCCTGGATGCCGCCGCCGGCGCCACTGTGCTCGGCTGGGAGCGGGATTTCGACCAGGTCGCCCTGGACCTCCACCTGCCGCCGGGATGGCGGCTGTGGCACGCCGCCGGGCCGGACCACGTGCAGACCTCCTGGCTTGCGCAATGGAACCTGTGGGATCTGTTCCTCTGCCTGCTGATCGCCGGTGCCAGCGGGCGGCTGCTGGGCTGGCGCTGGGGGTTGGTGGCGGGCCTGGCGCTGGCGCTCAGCTATCACGAGCGCGGTGCGCCCGTGGCCGGCTGGGTGGCCATGGTCATCGCCATCCCCCTGCTCGGGGCGCTGCCCGCGGGTCGCCTGCGCTCCTGGCTGCGCGCCCTGGCGCTGGCCGCGCTGCTGCTGTTGGCGCTCGCGGTGCTCGGCTTCGCGGTCCAGCAATTGCGCGCCGCCCTCTACCCGCAACTGGAGCAGCGCGGGCCGGTTGCCGTTCGCGAACGCGCGGCGCAGCTTCCGACCTTGGCCAGCCAATCCCTGGAGATTGCCGAGATGGCGGATCGCGCCGTCAAGGCGGCGCCCGCGGCGCCCCCGCCGCCGCGCTACCGCCCCGACGAAAACGCCCAGACCGGGCCCGGTGAGCCCAGTTGGCGCTGGCGTCAGGTGCAGCTGGGCTGGCAGGGCCAAGTCCGGGCCGACGAAACCCTGCGCCTTTGGTTGTCGCCGCCCTGGCTTGGCCGCAGCCTGTTGGTGCTGCAGGTGGCCCTGATTGCGCTGTTGCTGTTCGGCCTGGGGCGGGCCCTATGGCGCAGCGGTGCCGATCGCGGTCCCGGCGGCGGCCGGGGCGCTGCCAGCGCGCTGGGATTGCTGGTGCCGGTGCTGCTGGGGATCGGCGTCGGGCCGCCGGCGCGGGCCGATTTTCCGCCCCCGGAACTGCTCGAGCAGCTGCGTGGGGAGTTGCTGCGGCCGCCGGCCTGCCAGCCCAACTGCCAGGGGCTGGTCGGCGCCCATCTGGTGGTGGATCGCGAGGGGGGCTTCACCCTGCGCCTGCGTACCGCTGCCGCAGCCCCGCTGGCGGTGGCACTGCCGGCGCCCCGGGGTTGGCAACCGGACCTGTTGCTGGGCGACGGCGCACCGCTGCCGCTGGCGCGCATTGGTACAGACCCCTGGACGGGTCTGAAGGCTGGCCTGCACGACCTGGAACTGCACGGCAGGATTGCCGGCGATAGCGCCGCGTTCCGCTTTCCGGTAGCGCCGCAGGCGCTGGCGGTGAACGCGCCCGGCTGGCAGGTCGAGGGCCTGGATGCCGGTCGCCTGCGCGGCGATACCCTGAACCTCAAGCGTGCGCCGTCCGGCGCCGCGGAGCAGCGCCTGCTGCCGGAGCCGGCGCCGGCCTTCGTGCGTATCGAGCGGCGCCTGACGCTCGATCTGGATTGGCAGCTCACCACCACCGTGACCCGCATGGCCCCCGCGCAGGGGGCCATCAACCTGGCGGTGCCGCTGCTCCCCGGTGAAAGGGTCATCGGCGATCATCGCCTCACCCCCGCCGGGGCCATGGCGGTGACCCTGGGTGCCGAGCAACGTCAGTTCCGTTGGCGTTCGTTGCTGCCGCCGGCGGATCGTCTGCGCCTGGCCGCGCCCGAAACCCCGCACTGGGTGGAAGTGTGGCGGGTCGAGGCGTCGCCGCGCTGGCATGTTTCCGCGTCCGGCCTGGCCGCGGTGAAGACGCCGCAGTCGGCCCACAGCGAATGGCGGCCCTGGCCCGGTGAGACCCTGGTGCTGGCGTTGCAGCGGCCGCGGCCGCTGCCCGGTGCCGCGGTCACCGTGGAGCGTGCCGAACTGGAGCAGAACCTCGGTGCCCGCGGTGCCGAGCTGCGTCTGGAGCTGGAGCTGCGCAGCAGCCTGGGCGGCGACTACCGGTTGGCGCTGCCGGTGCCGGGAACCCTGCAGCGCGTCGAGATCGACGGCGTGGAACAGGCCCGCCCGGAGCAGGATGGCGAAGTGGTGCTGCCGCTGCGGCCCGGTCTCCAGCGTGCACTGGTGACCTGGCGGCTGGAGCAGGGGGTCGCGTTACGGACTGCCACGGCCCCGCTGGTGCTGCCGACTCCAGCGGCCAATATCGACCTGACCCTGCAGTTGCCCCGGGACCGTTGGCCGCTGTGGCTGCGGGGGCCGGCTATGGGCCCGGCGATGCTCTACTGGGGAGTGCTGGTCGTGGTGGTGGCGGTCGCCCTGGCGCTCGGCTGCGCAGTGCGCCGGTTGGGATTGTCGATCCCGCTCGCGCCCTGGCAGTGGCTGTTGCTGGGGATCGGCATGAGCACCGTGAACAGCGTCGGCAGCCTGGCGGTGGTCGCCTGGTTCTTCGCCCTCGAAGCTCGCCGGCGCTGGACGCCGCCAGCGCGGGCGCTGATCTACAACCTGGCGCAGCTGGGCTTGATCCTGTTGACCCTGATCGCCGTCGCCAGTCTGGTCTACACCATCCCGCGCAGTCTGCTCGCGGCTCCGGACATGCAGGTCACCGGCAACGGCTCCAGCCACCTTTTCTACCGCTGGTACCAGGATCGCAGCGCTGGTGACCTGCCCCAGGGCACGGTCTTCAGCCTGCCCCTGTGGACCTACCGGCTGGCGATGCTGGCCTGGTCGCTGTGGCTGGTGTTCGCCCTGATGCGCTGGGCGCGCTGGGGCTGGACCTGCCTGGGCGCCGGTGGCCTCTGGCGCCCGCGGGCGCGGCGACCCCAAGCCGGCGCCGAGGAAGCGGCTGCGCCGGAATGAGTCCGCAGTCGCGCCGGGGAAGCCGCTGCTAGAATCCAGACCGATCTCATAACCCATCGACAGCAACGAGGAGCAATCTCATGGGCAATCTGCTTGCCGGTAAAGTCGCCATCGTCACCGGTGCCGGGCGGGGTCTGGGCCGTGCCCACGCCCTGGCGCTGGCCGCCGAAGGCGCCAGAGTGGTGGTCAACGACCTGGGCGGCGCGGTCACCGGGGAGGGTGGCGACCTCAGCCCGGCCCAGACGGTGGTCGAGGAAATCCGCGCTGCGGGCGGCGAGGCGGCCGCCAACGGCGGCGACGTGACCAGCACCGCAGACGGTCGCGCCCTGGCGGAGCAGGCGCTCGATACCTTCGGCCGCCTCGATATCCTGGTCAACAATGCCGGCAATATCCGTAACCAGCTGTTCGTGAAGATGAGTGAGGAAGAGTGGGACAGCGTCATCGCAGTTCACCTGCGCGCGCTCTATACGGTTGCCAAGCCGGCGGCGGAAGTGTTCGTCAAACAGCGTAGCGGCCGTATCGTCAATACCGCCTCGGAAGCCGGGCTGGGCGGCTATGCGGCCGCCAACTACGCCGCCGCCAAGGAGGGGATCGTGGGTTTCAGCCGCACCCTGGCGCTGGAGTTGGGGCCCTTCGGTGTGACCTGCAACGCCATCCGGCCCCGCGCCGGCACCCGTATGGCCGGCGCGGTGGACATGCAGAAGGCACTCGATCTGGCGCGCCAGGGCAAGCTGCCGCTGCCGGACTTCATGTTCGAGATCGAGGGCATGACCGAGGGCTCGGACAGCTTCGCGCCCGAGCTGGTGTCGCCGCTGGTGGTGTTCCTGTGCACCGAGGCGGCGGGTCACGTCAACGGCCGCGATTTCATCGTCGGCGGCGGCGAGATCAGTCTGGTCTCTCTGCCCGAGAAGGCGCGCACCGTATTCACCCGGGAGCGCTGGGCACAGCAGGATCTGCAGGAGCTGCTGCCCCGCACCCTGGTGCGCGGGCTGCGCAATCCGGCCGCGCCGCAATGACCTGGGGCTGGTGCGGGCGGCGTGCCGGCGCGCCGCGGTAACGCGGGCACCATGGCGGCTGGGTTACACTCTCGGCCGCCCGCAGAGCTCAGGCCGCCCATGGACGCCATTCTATTGCCGCTCGCACTGTATCTCGGCATCGGTGTGGTGGCCGGGCTGGTCGCCGGGTTGTTCGGCCTCGGCGGTGGCGCCGTCGTGGTGCCGGTGCTGATCCTCGCCTTCCATTGGCAGGGCGTGGCCCCCGAGGTGCTCACCCATATGGCGATCGGTACTTCCCTGGCGACCATAGTGGTGACCTCGTCCAGCGCCATCCGCACCCACCAGAGACGCGGCGCGATCGGCTGGCCGCTGGTCGGCCGGCTGGTGCCGGGCGTGCTGGTCGGCACTGCGCTCGGTGGCCTGCTCGCCGCGCGTGCCGGCGGCGAGTTGCTGCAGTTCTGGTTCGGCGCCTTCCTGGTACTGGTGGCTTTTCAGATGGCCTTCGGGGTGCGGGTGCGGCCGCGCCCCGGTCCCGCGCCCGGGCGCGCGGTGCAGGTCGGCGCCGGCGGCGTGATCGGCTTTGCGTCCGGCGTGTTCGGCATCGGCGGGGGCTCGCTGACCGTGCCCTGGCTGCTCTGGTGCGGCCAGCCCACGGTGAACGCGGTGGCGAGTTCCGCGGCCCTGGGCCTGCCCATTGCCGTCAGCGGCGCCCTCACCTATGCCGTCGTCGCCGGGAGCGCCGACCTGCCGCCCTGGAGTCTGGGTTACGTCTATCTGCCGGCGCTGCTGGGTATCGTCATCGCCAGCACCCCCTGCGCGCGCTGGGGTGCCCAGCTTGCCCACCGTCTGCCGGAGTTGGTGCTGCGGCGCGCCTTTGCGCTCGTCTCGCTGGTGATCGGCATCCAGTTCATGGTGCGCAACCTGGAAGGGCTGGGCTGGCCATGGCGCTGACCCCGACCCGCCAGCGGCTGTTGCAGCTGCTCGCCGACGGGGAGTTTCATTCCGGTGTCGAACTGGGCGAGGTGCTGGGCACCAGCCGGACCGCGGTGTGGAAGGCGCTTGCCGGCCTCGATGATCTGGGGCTGACCATCGAGCGGGTGCCCCGGCGCGGTTACCGGATTCCCGGGGGCATCGACCTGCACGACGTCGAGGCGATTCGCGCCGCGCTGTCGGCGTCGGCCCGCGCCCTGCTCGACGATCTGCGAGTGCTCGCGGTGGTCGATTCCACCAACGAGGCGCTCAAGGCGACCGCCGGGTTACTCCCGGGCCGGGGCGCCTGTTGCCTGGCGGAATGGCAGACCGGCGGCCGCGGGCGGCTGGGCCGGCGCTGGATCAGCCCCTTCGCCAGCAATCTCTATCTGAGCGTGGCCTGGGATTTCGATGGCGGCATTGCCGTCCTCGAGGGCTTGAGCCTGGCGGTGGGCGTGGCGGTGCGGCGCGCCCTGCTCCGGCTGGGGGTGGCCGGGGTTCAACTGAAGTGGCCCAATGATCTGCTCCGCGACCGCGCCAAGCTCGGGGGCATCCTGGTCGAGGTGACCGGGGATCCTGAGGGTCGCTGCCGGGCCATAGTGGGCATCGGCATCAACGTGGCCATGCCGGCCGCGGCTGCTGGCGCCATCGGTCAGCCCTGGCGTGATCTCAGCGACCTGGGGGTGCGTCGCGACGCCCTCGCCGCTGCCGTCCTCGATCAGCTGTTGCCCCTGCTGCGCGAATTTCCCGACCGGGGTTTCGGCGGCTATCGCGACGAATGGGAGGCGGCCCATGTCCATGGCGGCCGGCGCGTGGTGATCAGCGCCGGCAATCAGCGCGTCGAGGGAATCGCCCGGGGGGTCAACGAGCGTGGTGCCCTGGGGCTGGAGTGCGCAGAGGGCCTGCGCTGGTTCAGCGGCGGCGAGGTCAGCCTGAGGGAGCAGGGATGATTCTCGAGCTCGACATCGGCAACAGCCGAATCAAGTGGCGCACGCTGCAGGGCCGGGTGGCCGTGGCGCGGGGCCAGTGCTCGCGCGCCACGGCCGAGTGGCCGGAGCTGTTGCCCCGGGCGGGTATCGAGCGCCTGCGGGTCGCCAATGTGGGCGGCGCCGAAGTCGCCGCGGTACTGGCCGCGTGGGCACGCGGCTGCCTCGGTCTGGAGCCCGAATTCGCCGGCGCCGGGCGCGCCTGCGCCGGAGTCACCAATGGTTACGCGGTCCCCGAGCGCCTGGGTGTGGACCGCTGGCTGGCGCTGCTCGCCGCCTGGCGCGAGCTCGGCGGTGCAGCCCTGGTGGTCTCGGCGGGCACGGCCCTGACCCTGGATCTGCTCGACGCGGTCGGCTGCCACCGGGGCGGTTACATCGTTCCCGGCCTGGGGTTGATGTTGCAGTCGTTGCTCTCCGGGACCAGCGGTGTGCGCCTGGAGCCGGGCCCGGCGGCAACCCTGGAGCCCGGTCACAGCACCGAGGAGGCCGTGCTCCAGGGTTGCACGGCGATGGCGGTGGCGCTGATCGAGCAGACGAGGAAGGGCACCCCGCTGCCGGTCCTGCTCGCCGGCGGCGACGCCGAGTTGCTGGCGCCCTGGATCACCGCGCCCGTGGACTACCGGCCAGAACTGGTGCTGGACGGTCTGGGCATCGCCCTGCCTTGAAGGAACGACCGGTGCGCTGGCTGATCATTTCCCTGCTGCTCGTCAATGCCGCTGCCTTTTGGTGGTGGCAGGCGCAGCGGGAAGCCAGGCTCAGCCCCCCGGTGCCCGTACGCCAGACGCCGGACGAGTCGGTTCCGCGCCTGCTGCTGCTGAGCGAGGTGTCCCCGGAGGCCGCGCCGCAACGCCGGGCCGAGACGCCGGACGTCGGGCAGGATACCGCCGTCGAACAAGCGGCCGCCACGCCGGCGTCGACGCCAGATGAGGTGGTACAGGATGCCGCGCCTCAGGAGTGTGTCATGCTTGGCGGTGCGTCTGACCGGGACCAGCTCCGCGACTGGCGGGCGGCGCTGCGCGGTGCCGACATCGCGGTCGCCGGTGTCATCTCCGAGTACCCCGAGCAGCAGGTGTCTGCCTATTGGGTCTCGGTTCCTGGCGCCGCGGACCCCCAGGGTGTGCTGGCGGCCCTGGCCGCGGCGGGGATCGAAAGCCTGCTGATGGAAGCGTCCGGCGATGGTGGGGGCAGGATCTCGGCCGGCATCTTCGCGGTTCGCGAAAATGCCCTGCGCCAGCGACAGCGCCTCGAGGAGCTGGGCTACGCCGCGGAAGTGGTGCCCCAGTATCACGAGCTCCCCGGACTCTGGGTGGAGGTGCGCGGTTCCCCGGGTTTGCGCGAACGCGCCGCAGCCTTGCTGGCGCGGCGGATTCCGGAAGCGGAACCGGCCTGGCGACCCTGCGGGGAGGTTGTGCAGCCCCCGCCGGACAGTGATGGACAACGGTGATTCATTGCCGCTATACTGTACGGGCCTCAGAATGGGGCTTAGGCGCAGTACCACGAATACTTGTCAGTTCTCGTAGTCCTGAAGTCCATAAGTACCTTCTCAAGCACACCGGTTATTTTTCAGTTAGAGTCAAATACAGGACTGCATCAATGAGTAACAATGTCACAGGCACCGTCAAATTCTTCAACGAAGCCAAGGGCTTCGGTTTCATTCAGCGGGAAAACGGCCCCGACGTGTTCGTCCACTTCAGCGCCATCCAGGGCAACGGGTTCCGTACCCTGGCCGAAGGCCAGAAGGTTCAGTTCACGGTAGGCCAGGGCCAGAAAGGTCCCCAGGCCGAGAACGTCGTACCGCTGTAAGTCGCGATACGCGGATACCAAAGCCGCCGTGCCTCAGGGCACGGCGGCTTTTGCGTTCTGGGAACTGGAGCCGTTCCGCAAGATCTGGGCCCTGTAATCCCCGCCCTGTGCCATCCACTGATTGCTCGCTAATGACTCAACCGGACCAGGAATTCGCCGATCGCCGCACCTTTGCGATCATTTCCCACCCCGATGCTGGCAAAACCACCATCACCGAGAAGCTGCTGCTGTTGGGCAATGTCATCCAGGTCGCCGGCACTGTAAAAGGGCGCAAGAGCGATCGTCACGCCACCTCCGACTGGCTGGCGATGGAGAAGGAGCGCGGCATCTCGGTGACGTCTTCGGTCATGCAGTTTCCCTACCGGGGCCGTAGGGTCAATCTGCTCGACACCCCGGGGCACGCGGACTTCTCGGAAGATACCTATCGCACCCTCACCGCGGTGGATTCGGTGCTCATGGTGATCGACTGCGCCAAGGGTGTGGAGGCGCGCACCATCAAGCTGATGGAAGTCTGCCGGTTGCGCGACACGCCTATCATCACCTTCGTCAACAAGCTCGACCGGGACGTGCGCGACCCGGTGGAAGTGCTCGACGAAATCGAGGAAGTCCTGGGTATCGAGGCCGCCCCGGTCAACTGGCCGGTCGGCATGGGGCGGGACTTTCGCGGTGTCTACGATCTCTCCGGCGATTGTATCCATCGTTATCAATCCGGGCAGGGCCACCGTATCCCGGAAGATCTGCGCATCCAGGGTCTGGATTCGCCGGAGGCGCAGGCGCTGCTGGGCGCCGTTCACGAGGAGTTCGCCGAGCAGGTGGAGCTGGTGCGCGGTGCCTCCCATGCCTTTGACCTGGAGGGGTACCGCGCCGGGCGGCTCACCCCGGTATTTTTCGGCACCGCGCTGGGTAATTTCGGTGTCCGGGAAATGCTCGACCACTTTGTAGACTGGGCCCCGGCGCCGTTACCACGGACCGCAGCGGAGCGCACCGTGACCCCGGATGAAGAAGGTTTCAGCAGCTTCGTTTTCAAGATCCAGGCCAACATGGATCCGCGTCACCGGGACCGGATCGCCTTTCTGCGCATCTGTTCGGGGCGTTACCAGAGCGGCATGAAAATGCGCCACGTGCGTCTCGGCAAGGATATCCGCGTGGCCGATGCGCTCAACTTCTGCGCCGGCGAGCGGAGCAATGTCGAGACCGCGGTGGCCGGCGACATCATCGGTCTGCACAACCACGGCACCATCCAGATCGGCGACACCTTTACCGGTGGCGAAACCCTCAACTTCACGGGCATCCCGCACTTCGCGCCCGAGCTGTTCCGCCGCGTCCGCTTGCGCGACCCCCTCAAGACCAAGCAGCTGCACAAGGGGCTCGAGCAGCTGGCCGAGGAGGGCTCCACCCAGGTGTTCTTTCCGGTGGTCGGCAATGACGTCATCCTGGGCGCCGTGGGCCAATTGCAGTTCGATGTGGTCGCCTACCGGCTGCGGGACGAATACGGGGTCGAGGCCGTCTACGAACCCGTGAGCATCGCCACCGCGCGCTGGGTGAAGTGCGCCGACGCGCGCAAGCTGGAAGCCTTCCGCGCCAAGGCGCAGGCGCACCTGGCGCTGGATGGCGGTGGCTATCTGACCTATCTGGCGCCGTCCCAGGTCAACCTCGGCCTGACCCGTGAGCGCCACCCGGACATCGAGTTTATCGCCATTCGAGAACACTGATCCGAACAACAAAAAGGCCCGGTTTCCCGGGCCTTTTGGCGTTGCCTTGAGTACTGTGCTGGATCAGGCGGCGCGCTCGCCGGCGGAAGATTTCACACCACCCCAGCGCAGCAGCTGGCCCGGGGTGGCGCCGGTGCACTCGCCGTCGGTGAAAGTGATCTCGCCGTTGACCAGGATGGCCCGATAGCCGACGGCGCGCTTGATGCGGCGCCACTCGCCGGCCGGCAGATCCTCGACGATCTCGCCGATCCACTCCTTGCCATCGCTCAGCTTGGCCAGGTCATAGACCACGATATCGGCCGGCGCGCCCTCGCGCAGCACGCCGCGGTTCTTGAAGCCGGCGGCCCGGGCGGGCAGGGCCGACAACCGGTAATGGGCTTCTTCGAGGGTGATGCGCTGTTCGTCGCGCACCAGCCAGTAGAGGAAGTCCGTGGTATAGGCACCGCCGGTGAAGAACTTGGTGTGGGCGCCGCCGTCGGAGACCCCGGGGATGGTGTAGTCAGAGCCGTTGATGATCTCGGCCATGTACTCGGCGTTGAAACCCTTGTCGGGGCCCAGGAACTCGACATTGAGGTCGCCGGCCAGCGACAGGTCGAGCATGACCTCGATGGGGTGCTTGTTTTCCTCGGCGGCGATCTGGCCCAGCGAACGGCCGACGTAGGCCTCCAGCTCCGGTTGCTTGTTGACCTTGTGCACCATCAGCGCGGGAATGGCGCCGCCCACCCCGGCCTGGATGACCTGCAGGCGGCGGTCGGCCTCCTCGGCCTCGTGGATGACCCGCTCGCGGAGTTCCGGGTCGCCCATCTTGCGCAGCTTGTCTGCCTTGCTGCCGGTGGTCAGCTCGCGCCACGCCGGGCTGGCGTCGTACAGGTTCCAGTGCTCCAGGGTGAACGAGAAGCCGGTGCGCACCGTGCCTGCCTGGCCGTAGATCGGCAGACCCTTGTCGCGGCAGCGCTGCAGCCACTGCAGGCTGCGCCTGTGTACCCTGGGATCCTTGCGCGCCGGCACGATGGCGTTGTGCAGGATGGGGCGCTGCGCTGTGGCCGCGAGCTTTTCCAGAAACTCCAGGTCGGCCTTGATGTCGCCGGTGGCCTGGGTGATCTGGATGAAGCCCTCGCCGCGTTCGCGCAGGACTTCGGCGAGATTGAGGATATCCTCGTCGCACATGGTATCTGTGACCATGGGGCTGCCGTCGAAGTCGGCCTGGGTGGAATCGGGTCCGAGCCGCTGGATGGAAAAGCCGCACATGCCGGCGTCCATGGCCTCGTGCAGCAGGCGCTTCATCTCGGCGCGCTCGGCAGCGGTGGCCGGCCGGGACTTGGCCTCTTCCAGGCCCATCACATAGATCATCAGCGAGGCGGTGGGCATGTACTGGATGCAGTTCACGCCCTTGGGAACGCGTGCCAGGTTGTCCATGTACTCGGGGGCGGTCTCCCACTTCCAGGGCATGCCGGCCTTCATGGTGTCGTAGGGAATCGCCTCGGTGCGGGTCATGGTGAGCAGGGAGCGCTCGCGAAACTCGGGTTTCACGGGCACGAAGCCGAAGCCACAGTTGCCCAGCACCACCGAGGTCACCCCGTGCCAGCCGGAGATGGTGCAGTAGGGATCCCAGTGGATCTGGGCATCGTAGTGGGTATGCAGATCGACAAAGCCCGGGGCCACGATGTGGCCGCTGGCGTCGATGGTCTGCCTGGCGGTGCCGGGCGCCGGCCCGCCGATCTGCAGGACCTTGCCGTCCTGGATCCACAGATCCGCCTGGCGGCGGGGTGCACGGGTGCCATCTACCAGGGTGCCACCCTGGATGTGAAGGTCGATAATCTGGCTCATGTCAGTCTCCGATCGATAGCTGAAGCAAAAATCTGTGTGGCGCGCCCGGGGAAGCCCTGGCTTCCAGTTATGGCAGCAGCCAAAAAGCATGAACAGATATTATCGGGTTAATAACCAACAATGCCAGCTTTGCAGTTGGCATCCGGGAACCCGGGGCGACCCCGGGTCACGGACTAATAGTGGCTGATACTTATCGAAGCCGGCGCGGTGGCGCCGGGAGAGGAGACCGGACGGCGGTCAGCTGAACGCCTGGATCCCGGTCTGGGCGCGGCCCAGGATAAGCGCGTGGACGTCGGCGGTGCCCTCGTAGGTGTTGACCACCTCCAGGTTCACCATGTGGCGCATGACCGGGTATTCGTCGGAAATGCCGTTGCCGCCGAGCATGTCGCGCGCGGTGCGGGCGATCTCCAGCGCCTTGCCGCAATTGTTGCGCTTCATCATCGAGATCAGCTCGGGCGCCAGCCGGCCGGCATCCTTGAGCCGGGTGGCGCGCAGGGCGCCGAGCAGGCCGAGATTGATGTCGGTCTGCATCTGCGCGAGCTTGAATTGAATCAACTGGTTGGCGGCCAGCGGGCGGCCGAACTGCTTGCGGTCGAGGACGTACTGGCGGGCGGTGTGCCAGCAGGTCTCGGCGGCGCCGAGTGCACCCCAGGAGATGCCCAGACGTGCACTGTTGAGACAGCTGAAGGGCCCCTTCAGACCCTGCACATCGGGCAGCAGCTGGGTTTCGGGGACGAACACCTCGTCCATCACGATCTCGCCGGTGACCGAGGCGCGCAGCGCCAGCTTGCCCTCGATGCGCGGCGCCGACAGGCCCGTCATGCCGCGCTCCAGGATGAAGCCGCGGATGGCGCCGTCGTCGGTCTTCGCCCAGACCACGAAGACATCGGCGATGGGCGAGTTGGTGATCCACATCTTGTTGCCCGTCAGCCGCCAGCCGCCGTCGACGGTGCGGGCGCGGGTCTGCATCGAGCCCGGGTCGGAGCCGTGATCGGGCTCGGTGAGTCCGAAGCAGCCCACCCACTCGCCGCTGGCCAGCCTGGGCAGGTACTGCTCGCGCTGCGCCTGGGTGCCATAGGTGTAGATGGGGTGCATCACCAGGCTGGACTGCACGCTCATCATCGAGCGGAAGCCCGAGTCCACGCGCTCCACCTCGCGGGCGATCAGCCCGTAGCTGACGTAGTTCACGCCCGGGCAGCCGTAGCCCTGGATGGTGGCGCCGAGCAGGCCGAGTTCGCCCATTTCGTTGAAGATGGCGCGGTCCGTGTGCTCGTCGCGGAACGCCTGGCGAACCCGGGGCAGCAGCTTGTCCTGGGCATACTGATGGGCGCTGTCGCGCACCATGCGCTCCTCGTCGCTCAGTTCGTTGTCGATCAGGAAGGGGTCTTCCCAGTTGAAGGTCGCCCAGTCGTCCGCCATGCCCGCCTCTCGGTCGCTCGTTTCGCAGCAGGGCGCCACTATAACGGCGCTCGGGGCGCCCGCAAAGCCAGGTCGCTTGTGGGGATCGTGGCGCGCTGCCACCATAGGCGCCGCCGCCGACCCGGAGTCCGGTTTGAGTCGCCCCGCCTGCGTCACCGTCAACCTCGACCACCTGCGCCACAACCTCGATGTGGCCCGCCGTTACGCCGCCGGAGCCCATGTGCTGGCGATGATCAAGGCCGACGCCTACGGCCATGGCGCCGTGCCGGCGGCGCGGGCGCTGGCCGCGCGCTGCGGGGGCTTCGGCGTATCTTCGCTGGCGGAGGCCATCAGGTTGCGCGAGGCGGGCGTCGACGCCCGGATCCTGCTGGTGGCGGGCTGCTTCGCGGCCCGGGAGCTGGCGGAGGTCGCGCGCCACGACCTGCAGATCGCGGTACACGACGACTGGCAGCTGCAGGCCCTGTCGGCGGCCTCCCTGCCGCGGCCGCTGGTGGTGTGGCTCAAGATCGACACCGGCATGCACCGGCTCGGCTTCTCGCCCGCCGCCGTGCGCGCCGCCCATGGTCGACTCGCCGGCTCGGCCAATGTCGCCGAAATCCGCTTCATGACTCACTTCGCCCGGGCCGACACGCCGGAGGATGCCTTCAACCATAGCCAGCAGCAGACCTTTGCTTGCGCGGCTGCGGGGCTGGCGGGGGCCCGCAGCCTGGCCAATTCGGCGGCCCTGGTGGCCCTGCCGGAGAGTCGCGGCGACTGGGTGCGGCCGGGGATTCTGCTCTATGGCGCCAATCCCTTCGTCGATCCGCACCCGGTCGCCGCGGAACTGAAACCCGTGATGACCTTTGCCTCGCGGCTGCTGACGGTGCGCAGCCTGGTGGCCGGCGAGGGCACCGGCTATGGCGGCGACTGGGTGGCGCCGGCGCCGACCCGGGTCGGGATTGCCGCCATGGGTTATGGCGACGGCTATCCGCGCCACGCGCCGACCGGTACACCGGTGCTGGTGCGGGGTCGGCGCACGCGGATCCTGGGCCGCGTGTCCATGGATCTGGTGGCCGTCGATCTGGAGCCGGTGGCCGCTGCCGCCGTGGGTGACGAAGTGGTCTTCTGGGGTGAGGGACTGCCGGCCTGGGAAGTGGCGCGGCATGCCGGCACCATTGCCTACGAACTTTTCACCGGCATCAATGCCCGGGTGCCCGTGCGCTATGTCGGCGGGCCGGTCAGCGCTGCTTGCGCTTGACCAGGATATTGTCGATGCCGTTCTGCTGCAGGGCGGTGCGGGCCCGGGCCAGGCTCTGCCGGGAATCGAAGGGCCCCACCATCACCCGGTGCCAGACCTCGTCCGGCCGCACGCCGGCCGTTTCCACCGAGGCGCTGAGATTCAACAGCAGCAGGCGGGCGCGCAGGCTGTCGGCGTCCGCACGGGAGCGGAACGAGCCGGCCTGGAGGATGAACTGGAACTCTGGACCCGCGGCCGCGGGCTCGGTTTCGGTGCGTTCCGCCTGCGCTTCCGGCTGGGCCGGCGGAGGTGCTGGCGCGGGGGCGATCGCCGGCTCTTCACCCTCTGGTACGAACACCTCGGATTCCTTGAGCAGGGTGTAGAAGTCAAACCTGGGTTTGACCTCGGTGCCGGCATCGGCTTGCGGCTCTGGCTGGTCCTGGGTGGCCTGCGGTGGCGCTGTCCCGCTCTGCGGACGCCACAGCAGTGCGACCAGCAGTGCCGCGGCCAGACCGGTGGCGAAACCACCGCCGAACAGTGCCCAGGCTGGGGCGAGGGGGCGCTGCGGCTTGCGCTGATTGCGGACCGCACGCTTGCGCTTGGGCAGACTGGGTTTGGCGTAGTCCCGGGCCATGGGGCGTCGATTGCAGCGAAGGGCGGGCCATTCTAGCAGCCTGGCACGCGCGTTCGGCGATCAGCGCGCACACTGCACAAACTGCACACATAGGCCGCTTTCCGGGTGCTCTTCCGCGTCTTGCGCGGCGCCCGGAGTCTCACTTTCGGTCCTGGGATTGGTCGAGCATCCCGCACCTGACACCTGACACCTGACACCTGACACCTGACACCTGACACCTGACACCTGACACCGTGGCGCTACCCCGGGTTTGGTGTCGCCTTGCCCGGCGTCATCTTGCCCGGCCTCACTGCCCATTCAGCTTGCGAGTTCCGCCAGCTCCCGATACAGCGCCAGCGCCTCCGGGTTGGCCAGCGCCTCGGTGTTCTTCACCGGGCGGCCGTGGATCAGTTCGCGCACCGCGAGTTCGGCGATCTTGCCGCTGCGGGTGCGGGGAATGTCGGCGACCTGGAGGATCTTGGCGGGCACGTGGCGGGGGCTGGCGTTGGCGCGGATGTTGGCGCGGATGCGCTGGATGAGTGCCTCGTCGAGCGCGAGGCCCGGGCGCAGCACCACGAACAGCACCACGCGCACGTCGTCGTCCCAGTTCTGGCCGACGCACACGGATTCCAGCACCTCGGGCACCTGTTCCACCTGGCGGTAGATCTCTGCGGTGCCGATGCGCACGCCGCCCGGGTTGAGCACGGCGTCGCTGCGACCGTGGATGACGAAGCCGCCGTGGGCGGTGATCTCGCCGTAGTCGCCCTGGGCCCAGACCCCGGGCCAGATGGCGAAGTAGGCATCGCGAAACCTGGTGCCTTCGGGGTCGTTCCAGAAACCGAGCGGGCAGGACGGAAAGGGCGCGGTGCACACCAGTTCGCCCTTTTCACCCACCACCGGCCGACCGGCGTCATTCCAGATCTCGACGGCCATGCCCAGGCCGCGACACTGGATCTCGCCCGCCCACACCGGCAGGCAGGGGTTGCCCAGCACAAAGCAGGAAACGATATCGGTGCCGCCGGAGATGGAGGCCAGGCAGAGGTCGTCCTTGAAGTCGCGATAGACGTAGCGAAAGCTCTCATGAGAGAGCGGCGAGCCAGTGGAGAGCACCGTGTGCAGGCGCGCCAGGCGGTGGCTGGCGCGCGGCCGGACACCGGCCTTCTCCAGCGCCGAGAGGTACTTGGCGCTGGTGCCGAAGATGGCGATGTCCTCGGCATCGATGAGGTCGATCAGCGCCGCCGGCCCGGGATGGAACGGCGAGCCGTCGTAGAGCACCAGGGTGGCGCCACTGGCCAGGCCGCTGGCCAGCCAGTTCCACATCATCCAGCCGCAAGTGGTGAAGTAGAACAGGCGATCGTCCGGCTTCAGATCGACGTGCAGCCGGTGTTCCTTGAGATGCTGGATCAGGGTGCCGCCCGCGGAGTGGACGATGCACTTGGGTACGCCGGTGGTGCCGGAGGAGTACAGGATGTAGAGCGGGTGATCGAAGGGTAGCTGCGCGAAGTCGAGCTCGGGCACGGGCCCGTTGCCGGCGAGCCCATCCCAGGGCAGCGCCCGGGGCAGATCGGGCCCCGGCTCGTGGCCCAGTACCGGCACCAGCGCCAGGGTCTCGAGCCCGGGCAGGCCGGCGGCGATCTCCGCGACCCGGGCGCGGGTATCGATGACCTTGCCGGCGTAGTGGTAGCCGTCGCAGGCGAACAGCACCCTGGGCTCGATCTGACTGAAACGGTCGAGCACACCCTTGGTGCCGAAATCCGGCGAGCAGGACGACCACAGGGCGCCGATGCTGGCGGTGGCGAGCATGGCGATCAGGGTTTCCGGCACATTGGGCAGGAAGGCCGCTACCCGATCGCCCGGCGCCACGCCGCGGGCGCGCAGACCGGCGGCGACCCGGGCCACAGCGTCGTACAGCTCGGCGTGGGTCAGGGTGCGGCGCGCGCCGTTTTCCAGGTGGCTGATCAGGGCGACGCCGTCATCGCGGCGGCGCAGCAGATTTTCCGCGAAATTGAGCCGTGCGCCGGGGAACCAGCGCGCGCCGGGAAAGCGCTGGGGATGCTCGAGCGCCTGCTCCCAGGGCTGTGAGTGAATGATTCCGCTGAAGCGCCAGATGGATTCCCAGAACGCCGCAGGCTCTGCCAGCGACCAGCGATGCAGGGCGCGGTAGTCGTCGCAGCGCAGGCCCTGCCGGGCTTCCAGAAAGCGGGTGTAGGCCGTCAGGTTGCTGGCTTCGATGCGCGCCGCGGAGGGCTGCCAGAGGGACTGCTCGGTCATCATCAGGACACCGCTCTCAGTCGAGGTACTCGAACACCTTCACCACCCGCTGCACGCCGCCGATGCGGCTGGCGATGGTGGTGATGCGCTTGGCGTCGCGGCGACTGGTCTTGCCCAGCAGGTAGACGACGCTGTCTTCCACCACCACCTCGATCCCGCTGGTGTCGAGATCCTTCTCCGCGATCAGTCGGGTTCTCACCTTGGTGGCCAGCCAGCTGTCGTTGGTGCGCGCCAGCATTCCCGAGTTGTTGCGCACCCGCAGCTCGTTGTACACCTCCCGGGTACCGTGGTAGGTGCGTGCGGTCTCGCCCGCCAGGGTCTTCAATTCTTCGCTGGTCACTTCCCCGGTGAGCAGCACCGCGCGGTTGAAACTGTTGACGTTGATGTGCGCGGTCTCGAGTTGCGGGTGTGCCTTCTTGATGTTCACCGCGATCAGGGTGTCCATCTTCATGTCGTCGACAGTGGTCCCTACCGAGGGTTTCGCCGGATCCTGCTGAAAGGGCTTGTCGGTCACCTTGTTGAGTGCGGTGGCGCAGCCGGACAGCAGGACGAGCGTCCCACAGACTGCCAGCAGTTTGCTTGTGTTGCTTCGCTCGATCACGTCGCGGATCCTCCAAACAGGTGTCTTTCGATCAATGCGCAGAGCGCGAAAATGGCGGAAAACTGAACATCCAGCGCCAGGCTTAGGTGCTCGGTGCCCGCGGAAAGTTCGATGTCCGGGGTGGCCAGCTCTCGAGGCAGCTGATCTCCGGTGGCGCCGCCGAGCAGGATACAGGGCAGGTCGCGGCTGTGGGCGGCGCGCAGTGCGACGCCCGCTGCCGGGTCGGCCATCTCCTGTGGCACGATCAGCGCCAGGCAGTCCTGGGCCCGGCCCAGGGCGCGGATCCGTGCGGCCAGGGGATTCTCCTCGCCACTGGTTGCCCCGCCGTCCTCGAGCAGTATCGAGGGCAGTGCCGGGCGCGGGAAGTCGAAGCCCAGGGCGACACCCTGGTGCAGCAGGGCGGCCGGCAGGCGGCCGGCGCCGATGCCGGCGATCAACAGTTGGCCGCCGCCGAGAAAGCTGTTGGCGATCCGTTCGGCGGCCAGTGCGATGCCCGGTGCCAACTGCTCGCCGACCGCCATCCGCGCCTGGATGCCGCGATGCAGGCTGGCGATCACCAGCTCTTCCAGAGGCTCAGCAGTCATCGGTGCTGAAGGCGTCGCGCAGCCATTCCACCGCGAAGGGTTCGCCACCGGCCTCGGCCACCGGCATCAACAGCATGGCATCGAACCGGCACGGGGGTTCGGCTCCGGGCAGCTGTGCCAGGTAATGGCGCGCGGCGGTGACGATGCGCCGGCGCTTGCGCCGGTCGATACTTTCCAGGGCGCCGCCATGACTGGGTCCCGAGCGCATGCGCACCTCCACGAAGGTCAGGGTCCCCGCGTCTTCGGCGATGATGTCGATCTCGCCCTGGGGTACCCGATAGTTGCGCGCCAGAATACGCAGGCCGCGGCCACGGAGGAAGGCCGCGGCGGTCTTCTCCGCGCGGGTGCCGCGGCGCGCCGCCAGGTTCACGTGCCCGACTCGGCCGGCGACAGCGGCGCCACGCGCCCATTGCGGAATCTGGCCCAGGGCTGCAGCCGCGTTACCCGGCCGCTGCCGTCGAGCATCAGCAGGCCGGTCTGTCCGTGCACGGGCTGCGCCAGGCCGGGCATGCCGTCGGCGAGTTGGGCGTGCAGCAGGTAGCTGTCGACGCCCAGGGCGAACAGTTGTTGGTGTGCCGGCGGCAGCTGGTCGTCGGGGCGCGGCACCAGCTGTCCCGGGGCGGCCAGCGTCCAGGGCGAGGCGTTGAAGCGGATATTGCCCAGATCCCGATCCCGCGCCGGATCCGGGGTTCCCGAGTAGATCGCCGAAGTCGCGTAGATGGGCAGATCGCCGGCGTAGAGAAATTCCAGCGTCGGCTGGATCTGTCGCCCCTGGGTGGGGTAGGCGACGAGGAAAACCATGTCGAGGTCGCCGCGGCGGCGCGGCGGTTTGGCGTCCCCGCCCGCGCCGGCCGGTGTCGCGCTGTCCGTCGGGCGCGGCGCCAGCAGTGGGCGCAGG
Source organism: uncultured Gammaproteobacteria bacterium (assembly GCA_913060555.1). Lineage (GTDB taxonomy): Bacteria > Pseudomonadota > Gammaproteobacteria > Pseudomonadales > Porticoccaceae > JAGPUQ01. Next base: position 28,003 of record CAJXRS010000014.1, read on the forward strand.
ACGGGGGTGAAGTCCTTGAGTGCCATGTCGTAGTGCACGGCCTCTCGCACTTCTCCACCCAACTCCCGGAAAGTGTCGGTGAAGGCGCGCAGTGCCCGGCTCCCCCAGCCGGTGTCCGGTACCAACGCCAGGGCGCTGCGCCGGCCGTCGCGCCAGGCGGTATGGGCGGCGGCTTTGGCTTCATCCGCAACCGAAAGGCCGAACTGATAGAAACCGAGGTTGCCCGTTGCGGTGTCGGACTCCAGGTAGTTCAGCGCCAGGACCGGCACCGGAAGCTGGCCGCGGTCGCGGATTCTGCGCAGCAGCTCGGGTTCGATCGGGCCGATCACCAGCTGGGCGCCCTCGTCGACCGCGCGCTGGTAGAGCGCCAGCACGTCGTCCGATGCGGTGTCGTAGAAGCGGATGTCCGGGGGTTGCACGCCGCCGGTCCGCGCCGCGAATGCCGCCGCCAGGAAGCCGTCGCGCAGAATCCCGGCGGCGGTGGCGTAGTTACCGCTCTCCGGAAGCAGCAGGGCGACCCGATTCAGGGCCTGCACTTCCTCGGGAGCGAGGATGCGGGCCCGCTCCACCCCGGGCGCGGCACCCACCGCCGGTGTCGGTTCGGTCTGGCGGCCGGCCAGCGCCAGCTGGTACCAGCTGTGCAGGCGCGGGTCTGCGGGTTCTGCGGCGAGCTTGCGGAGCATGGAGGTGGGGGTCTGCTGCAATACCGTCCAGATCCGTTGCTCGACCCCGGTCCGCACATCCGCGTCGTCGAGTTCGGCGGCCAGCGTGGTGTAGGCGGACAGGCTTTCCGCGGTCTCCCCGAGCAGGCCGAACAATTCGCCGCGCAGGCGCAGCCAACGCTGTCGTCGGTCTCCAGTGAAGGTCTTGCCGAGCGCGGTTGCGGCCGGTGCGGTGAGCAGATTCCGGGCGCGCAGGATTTCGCCCTCCTGGAGGGCGGCATCAGCGTAGCCGAGCAGGTATGCTCCGCGCGGCGCTTGCGGCAGCGCATCGGGATCGATCCGGGAGTAGAGTTGCAACGCTTGGGCGGTGGCGCCTGCTTCCTGTTCGCTCAGGGCGGCGGCCAGCAGCTCTCGGGCGCGCGTCGCCGTTGCGGCCTCGGTCGAGGCCCGGTCGACGACCGGAACCGTTTCGGTGGCGGCCGGCGTGCGCTGCGGTGTGGTACATCCGGCAAGCGCCAGGATCAGGGTGATGATGCCCAGCAGTTGGACGGGAGGAGAACGGGGAATGATGGCCGGCACCCTGTATGTAGTGGCAACACCGATCGGCAATCTGGGCGATATGGTACCCCGCGCCGTGGAGATACTCAAAGCGGTTGACCTGGTCGCCGCCGAGGATACCCGGCACAGCGGTCGGCTGCTGCGACATTTCGGTATCCGTGTGGCGCTGGTCTCATACCACGATCGCAGTGGCCGCGACCGCGGCGAGGCGGTGCTCGCGGCGCTCGCCGCCGGCGACGACGTGGCGCTGATCAGTGACGCCGGCACGCCGCTCATTTCCGATCCGGGATACCGCCTGGTGCGCGCCGCCCGCGATGCCGGTTTCAGGGTCTCGCCGGTGCCCGGTCCCTGTGCCGCGGTGGCGGCCCTGAGCGCCGCGGGGTTGCCCAGCGACCGCTTCGTGTTCGAGGGTTTTCTGCCGGCGCGGGCCGGAGAGCGCCAGCGGCGGCTGGCGGAGCTGGCGGCCGAGCCGCGCACCCTGATTTTCTACGAGGCGCCGCACCGCATCCTGGATACCCTTGCCGACTTGCAGGCCGCCTTCGGCGCAGGTCGCGAGCTGGTGCTGGCCCGCGAGCTCAGCAAGGTTTTCGAGACCTTTGTCGCAGGTACCCTGGCCCAGGTCCTCGAGCGCGTCGCCGCGGATCCCGACCAGCGCCGCGGCGAAATGGTGCTGCTGGTGGCCGGCGCCCCGCAAGCGGCGCCCGAGGCTGGCGACTGGGATGCCGTGTTGCAGCCGCTGCTCGAAGAGCTGCCGTTGAAGCAGGCAGTGGCGCTGGCGGCCCGGATCACCGGAGGCGCGCGCAATCTGCTCTATCAGCGGGCACTGCTGCTGCGCGAACGCTGACCGGAGGTCCCGGGGAGTCACGCGCCCCGCAGCCGAGCCCAGTAAGGCCGCCGGATTGTTATGATGCGGCGCGCGGCCCGCCCGCGCGATTTCCCCAGGCTCCGGTGCGGCGCCGGCGCAGGTCGCCCGCCCGGGTGTGGTAGCCACCTGCGGTTTTGCCCTTATGAATCCCGAACAACTGTTGAATCTTCTCGACCTGGAGCGGCTCGACCGCGACCTGTTTCGCGGCGCCAACCAGGATATCGGCGCCGGCGCTGTGTTCGGCGGCCAGGTGCTGGGCCAGGCGCTGATCGCGGCCGCGCGCACCGTCGCCGACAGATCCGCGCACTCGCTGCATTCCTATTTCCTGCGCCCGGGCCGGATGCAGGTGCCGATCATCTATCAGGTTGAACGGGTGCGCGATGGCGGCAGCTTTACCACCCGGCGGGTGGTGGCGGTGCAGGAAGGTGAAGTGATCTTCATTCTGTCCGCTTCGTTTCAGCAGGACCAGGACGGCTTTTCTCACCAGATCGACATGCCGCGGGTTCCGGGCCCCGAGGGCTTGCCGGACGAATACGAGCTGCGCGTGGCGGCCGCCGAACGGCTGCCGGAGGAACAGCGCGCCTTCCTCTCTGCGGTGCGGCCGGTGGAGATGCGCCCGGTGGATCCGCCGTCCCTGTGGGGTGAGGTGCGGGCCGAGCCCCGCCAACAGTTCTGGGTGCGGGTGCCGGCCGCGCTGTCAGACGACGGTGACCTGCACCGCGCACTGCTCGCCTATGCCTCGGATTACTACTTCATGGGCACCGCGCTGCGGCCCCACGGGCGGCGCTTTGGCGCCCCCGGGTTGCAGGCCGCCACCCTGGATCACGCCATGTGGTTCCACCGCGAATTCCGCACCGACGACTGGTTGCTCTACGACATGGAAAGTCCCAGCGCCAGCAGTGCGCGCGGCCTCAACATCGGCCACTTCTACGACCCCGGCGGGGTATTGGTGGCCAGCTGTGTGCAGGAGGGGTTGATCCGGCAGCGCAGCTGAGAGCTTGTGAATTTTTCAAGCTCTCAGCTCGGCCAGGGATGGCCGGCCGCACATCAAGCACGCAAGTGCTTGATGTGCGGGAGCGAGTCCGGGCGTGTACCGGACTCGTGACAGAAGAAATGCACAGGACGCGCATTTCTTCACAAACGCTGAGGTGCCGTCGGATCCCCTGCCTCAGTAGGCGCCGGTGCGGGAGAAGATCTTCTTCGGGTTCTCCACCATCATGGTGTCGATGTCACGGTCGCTGACCCCGGCGGCGCGCAAGGCCGGCAGCACATCCCGCGGCACATGCTCGTAGCACCAGTTGGGCGCGAATTTCTCCACATAGCTGCCGTCGAAGAAGTCCTGGAAGCTGCAGGAGTCGTGGGAGATGACCATTTGCCCCGCGAAGCCCTTCTCGCACAGCCTGGCGACCGTCTGGACGCGATCGTCGGTGGGCAGGAAGGCGTCCAGGCCGAAGCGGTCCATGCCGATGAAGCAGCCGCTGTCGAGGATCTCCTGGAGATAGTCGAGATCCGTGGAATCGCCCATGTGGCCGATCACGATGCGGCTCAGGTCGACGCCGAACTCGCGAAACGCCGCGACCTGATCACGTGCCGAGGTATTGGCGACGGTGGTGTGGGTCGAGATCGGCACCCCGGTCTCCCGGTGCGCGGTCGCCGCGGCCTGCAGCAGCTTCTTGTTGAAGGCATCCACGCCGGGATGATCGCTGGCGCACTTGATGATCCCGGCCCTGGTGCCGGTGCCCAGGATGCCCTCGCGGATGTCGCGGGTCATGTAGCTGGCCAGCTTGTCTACCTCCCAGGAGTGCATCTGCGGTTCCTCGGTCCAGTAGAAGCCGGTGGCGACCACCACATTGACGCCGGTTTGCTCGGCGACCTGCCGGATGGCATGGATGTCGCGGCCGAGATTGATCGGGGTGAGGTCGACGATCGACTTGACGCCGCGGTCGGCAGCCCGCTTGAGGGCTGCGGCGGCCTTGGGAATTTCGGTCTCGGCGGCGTAGTAGTCGTTGAAGTTCTGGCGCATCGACCAGCTGGCGACCACGATGTGCTCGTGCATCAGGCACATTCCCAGATCGCCGACGTCGATCGCGCCGAGTGCGGTTTCCACCTGTGGCATGGTTCCCCCCGTGTGCTGTGGTTGTGTAATGGTGCGCCCGGCGCTGCCGCCGGGTCGGGCAAGGGCAGACAACGCCCGATAGTAGAAGAACTCCGGGGCCGGGGGAAGTATGGGGACGGCTCCCGTGGGCCTGGGGTAGAATACCCGCGAAGTCGGCCGGACAGTCGCTGTCGCGCTTGCGCGGTGGAGGAAAGTCCGGGCTCCACAGGGCAGAGTGCCAGGTAACGCCTGGGGGGCGTGAGCCCACGGAAAGTGCCGCAGAAAACATACCGCCGATGGCCGCTGCCCAGGCAGTGGATCAGGTAAGGGTGAAAAGGTGCGGTAAGAGCGCACCGCGCGTCTGGCAACAGGCGTGGCAGGGTAAACCCCACTCGGAGCAAGGCCAAATAGGAACCCCATGGCGCGGCCCGCGTTGGGTTCGGGTAGGCCGCAAGAGGCGTGCGGTGACGCGCGTCCCAGATGAATGACTGTCCACGACAGAACCCGGCTTACAGGCCGACTTCACTCCTTCTTCGGCGGGCAGCCCGGCTGGCTCGCCGCCAGGGGCAGCGGGCGGGCCGGTAGCCCGCTCCCCCTCCCCCGCGACTCCTCAAGAACTACTTTAAGTTAATCCATCACCGCGCTGATTTGGCGAGCCATTCTTTTTCCAGAATTCTGCTGGTTCGAGATTTCACTGCGAGATCGGTGGATTTCCCCGCAAATTTCGCGAGTTTCCGGCCCAGGGCTGCTTGACTTTGGTTTGATGAGGCATATAGTGGGGCAAATCGGAAATTTGTGGGGAATTGTGGTCTCCCCGCGGGCACAATCAGCGGAGGCCCGGTGTTTCGCGGCAGCAACGAGATCAACATGGATGCCAAGGGACGCATGGCGGTGCCGTCCCGGTATCGGGACGCGTTGCTGGCCCAGGGCGACGGCCAATTGGTTGCGACCATCGACATCGAGGACCGCTGCCTCTTGCTGTACCCGCTGCCGGCCTGGCAGGAGATCGAGACCCAGATCGCACGTCTGCCGACCTTCAATCCCGATACCCGCCGTCTGCAACGGCTACTGATCGGGCACGCACGGGAGCTGGATCTCGACGGCAATGGTCGGGTGCTCATTCCCCCCGAGTTGCGCACCTACGCCGGACTGGAAAAGCAGGTGGTGCTGGTCGGCCAGGGTCACCGCTTCGAGTTGTGGAGCGCGGATAACTGGGGCGTCCGCCGCGAGGAATGGCTCGCCGAGGCCGCCGGCGGGCGGGCGATCCCGGCGGAAATGCAGAGCCTGTCGCTGTAGCGCCCCGGGCGCCGGCGGAGCGCACCATGGGGGGCGGACACCAGACGGTATTGCGGGATGAGGCGGTGACGGCCTTGTTGACGGATCGGGATGGGTTTTACGTGGACTGTACCTTTGGCCGCGGCGGCCACAGCGCCGAACTGCTGCGGCGCCTCGACCCCGGCGCACGCCTGCTGGCGATCGATCTGGACCCCGAGGCCTGCGCCGCGGCCGCTGCGCAGGCGGCCGAAGATCCGCGCCTGGAGATCGTCCAGGGCTCCTTTGCGGAGCTGCCGGCGCTGCTCGATGCGCGCGGCAGGCGCGGCCGGGTCGCCGGGATCCTGCTCGATCTCGGGGTGTCGTCGCCGCAGCTGGACGACGCGGCGCGGGGTTTCAGTTTCCTGCGCGACGGCCCGCTGGACATGCGCATGGATCCGCAGCAGGGCGAGAGCGCCGCGGCCTGGCTGGCGCGGGCCCGGGAGTCCGAGATCGTCGCGGTGCTGCGCGACTACGGCGAAGAGCGCCACGCGCGGCGCATCGCGCGCGCCATCGTGAGCGCCCGCGCCAGGGCGCCGCTGGAGCGCACCACGCAGCTCGCGGAGGTGATCGCCGCCGCCCATCCGGCCTGGCAGCCCGGGCGCCATCCGGCGACCCAATCGTTCCAGGCCATCCGCATCCAGGTCAACGGCGAGCTGGATGCACTGCGCGCGTTGCTCGCCGAGGTCATCGAGCTGCTCCAGGTGGGCGGGCATTTGGTGGTGATCAGCTTTCATTCGTTGGAGGACCGGTTGGTCAAGCGCTTCATTCGCGACGCCGAGCATCCCAGGGTGCCGCGCGGCCTGCCTATCGAGGAGTCCCGGCTGCCGCGCCGACTGCGCAGGCTGGGCCGCGCCCAGCGAGCCTCGGCGACGGAACTGGCGACCAACCCCAGGGCGCGCAGTGCGGTGCTGCGCGCCGCGGAGAAGTTGGCGTGACACCGCTCCGCGAGCGCCAACTGGTGGCCGTGCTGTGGCTCGCGGTGCTCGCCTCGGCGCTGGCCGCGGTGTCCGTCAGTCACGAATGCCGGCGCCTCTACGCCCGGCTCGCGGAGTCGGAACGCACCGAACACCACCTCCAGGTGGAATGGGGCCGCTACTTGCTGGAGCGCAGCACCTGGGCGTCTCCGGGACGGATCGAAAAGCAGGCCCGAGAGGAATACGGTCTGCGTGCGCCGGCCCTGGATGAAATCATCAGGATGCGGCCATGATCCGCAGATCACCCCGCCCGCAGCGCGCGATCGCCTATTGGCGGTACCTGGCAGTGGTCGCCGGGCTGGTGGCGCTGCCCGTGCTGGCGCTGTGGCAGGCCGCCAGCCTGCAGGTGCTGGAAGGCGGCGAGCGCGGCGCGCGCTTTCTGCAGAATCAGGGCGACGCCCGCACCCAGCGCGCGCTGCCCATCCCCGCTTACCGGGGGTTGATCACTGATCGCCGCGGCGAGCCGCTGGCGGTCAGCACCCCGGTGGTGACCCTCTGGGCCGATCCCCGCACCCTGCCCGGGGATCGCGAGTCGCTGGCACCGCTGGCGCGCGAGCTCGGCGTTTCGGTGGAGCGCATCCAGCAGCTGCTGGCCGCCAACGCCGAGCGCGAGTTCATGTTCCTGGCGCGGCAATGGAATCCCGGCGACGCTGCCAGGGTGCTCGACCTGGACATCCCGGGAGTCCATGCCCGCGATGAGTTCAAGCGCTATTACCCGGCCGGCGAGGTGACCGCGCAACTGGTCGGCTTCACCAACATCGACGACCGCGGCCAGGAGGGCATGGAGCTGGCCTACGACCACTGGCTGGCCGGCGCACCCGGTGAGCGGCGGGTGATCCGCGATCGCAAGGGCCGGGTGATCAAGGACATCGAACTGGTGCGCAGCGAAAAGCCGGGCAACGATCTGGCGCTGTCGATCGATCTGCGCCTGCAGTATCTCGCCTACCGGGAACTGCGCGCGGCCCTGGAGCAGCATCGGGCGGCGGCCGGCACGGTGGTGATGCTGGATGTGCATACCGGGGAAGTGCTGGCCATGGTCAGCCAACCCTCGTTCAACCCCAATGATCGCGGCCGCATCGACAACGGCGCGTTGCGCAACCGTGCGCTCACCGACCAGCTGGAACCCGGTTCGACCATGAAGCCGTTCACCATGGTGGCGGCCCTGGAGAGCGGCCGCTACCGGCCCGATACCCCCATCGACACCGCGCCCGGCTGGATTCACTTCGGCCGCAAGACCTATCGCGATCACCGCAACTACGGTCTGCTGGACCTCACCGGCGTGCTCGCCAAGTCGAGCCAGGTGGGTACCACCAAGGTGGCCATGACCCTGGAGCCGGAACAGATTCGCAATGTCTTCGAGCGCGTGGGCCTCGGCCAGGCGTTGGGCACGGGTTTCCCCGGCGAGAACACCGGCAGTCTGCCGGTGCGGCGCAAGTGGGCGCTGAGCGAGCACGCCGCGCTGGCGTTCGGCTACGGGATTACCACAACCCCCCTGCAACTGGCCGCCGCCTACGCGGTGCTTGCCAACAGCGGCCTCCGCCAGCCGGTTTCGCTGCTGCGTCGCAGCCCGGGCGAGACCGCCAAGGCCGAGCGGCGCCAGGTGATCGCTCCGCAGATCGCCGCCCAGGTGCGCACCATGATGAAGGCGGTGGTCGAGCGCGGCACCGCCACCCGCGCCGCCATCCCGGTGTACGCCGCGGCCGGCAAGACGGGCACCACTCATAAGGTCGGCCCCGGTGGTTATCAGGACCACCGCTATGTGGCCCTGTTTGCGGGCATGGCGCCGGCGGAGGCGCCGGAGCTGGTCACCGTGGTGGTGATCGACGATCCCCGCGCCGAGGGTTACTTCGGCGGCCTGGCGGCGGCGCCGGTGTTCGCGGCGGTGACCTCCGGCGCCCTGCGGCTGTTCGCGGTGCAGCCGCCGGGCGCGCCGCAGCGGATCGCCGGCGATGCCAGTCCCGCGGAGCCGGTCGGGGGAGGTGCCGGGTGATGGCCGCCGAACACCAGCCGGGCATCCGCCTCGCCGAGCTGGTCACCGAGATCGCGGTGCCGGCGTCCGGCGCCGGCCTGCGGGTGAGCGGTCTCGCGCTCGACAGCCGCACGGTGCGCCCGGGCGACCTGTTCTTCGCACTGCGCGGGCAGCGTCACGACGGCCGGGAGTTTCTCGCCGCCGCCGCCGCAGCCGGCGCTGTGGCGGCGCTGGTCGACACTGCGGCACCGGCGCCGGGCGCGCCATTGCCGGTGTTCGAGGTGGCGGAACTGGCGCAGCGGATCAGCGCCATCGCCGGCCGCTTTTACGGCGAGCCCAGCCATGCGCTTGCGGTGACCGGCATTACCGGCACCAACGGCAAGACCACCTGCTGCCAGTTGCTGGCCCAGTTGTTCACCGCTCTGGAAGCGCCCGCCGGGGTGATCGGCACCCTGGGTGCCGGCCTGCTCGGTGCCGCGCCGCAGGATACGGGCTTCACCACCCCCGATGCCGTCGCCACCCAGCGCCTGCTCGCCGAACTGCGCGCCGCCGGCGCGCGCCGGGTGGCCATGGAAGTGTCCTCCCACAGCCTGGCGCAGGGCCGGGTGGCGGCGGTGCGCTTGCACACCGCACTGTTCACCAACCTGAGCCGGGACCACCTCGATTACCACGCGAACATGGACGCCTACCGCGAGACCAAGGCGCGCCTCTTCCGCCAGCCGGAACTCCGGGTCGCGGTTGTCAACCTGGACGACCCGGCCGGTCGCGTCATGGCCGCCGCACTGCCGGCGAAGGTGCGGCGCCTGGGTTACTCCGCGCGCGGCGCCGGCGCCGAACTGCGCGTCGTGCGGGCGGACCTGGGTCCGGCCGGTGTGCGCGCCCGGATCGCCACCCCCTGGGGCGCGGGCGAGCTGGTCAGCCCACTGCCCGGGGCGTTCAATCTCGCCAATCTGCTGGCGGTCATCGCCGCGGCCTGCGGCCAGGGCTTCGCGCTCGACGCGGTATTGGCCGCGGTGCCGCGGTTGCGCGCCGCGCCCGGGCGCATGCAGGAGGTGGGCGGCGGCCCGCCCAGGGTGATGGTCGACTACGCCCATACCCCGGATGCCCTGCAGCAGGCGCTGGCGGCCTTGCGTCCGGTTACCCAGGGGCGGCTGTGGTGCGTTTTCGGTTGTGGCGGCGAGCGCGATCGGGGCAAGCGCCCGCAGATGGGCGCGATTGCCGCGCAGGATGCCGATCGACTGGTGCTGACCAGCGACAACCCGCGTGGCGAGGATCCACAGGAGATTCTCGCCGAGATCCTCGCCGGCCTGCCCGCGCGGCAGCGCGATGCAGTGGCGGTCATGGCTGACCGCCGCCAGGCCATCGAACACGCCATCGCCGCCGCCGGTCCCGAAGACTGTGTGCTGATCGCCGGGAAGGGACACGAGACCTGGCAGGAGATCCGCGGGGTGCGCTGGCCGTTCGACGACGCTGCGGTCGCGCGCGCCGCGCTCGCTGTCCGGGAGGCGGGCCGATGACGATTCGTCCCCTGACCCTTTCGGAGGCCGCGGGCGCCTTCGGCGGTACCCTGCTCTATCCGGATTGCCGGTTTCGCCGGGTATCCACCGACACCCGGCGGCTGCGCCCGGGCGAGCTGTTCGTGGCGCTGCGCGGCGCGCACTTCGACGCCCACGACTTTCTGCCCGAGGCCGCGCGCCAGGCCTGTGGCCTGGTGGTCGAGCGCGCCGACAAGGCGTTGCTGCTGCCGCAATGGGTGGTGCCGGACACCACGCGGGCGCTGGGCGAGTTGGCCACCCTGGCCCACGCGCAGTTCAGCGGCCCGGTCATTGGCATCACCGGCAGCAGTGGCAAGACCACCGTCAAGGAGATGACCGCGGCCATTCTCCGCGGCCTGGCCCCGGTGCTGGCCAGCCGCGGCAATTTCAACAACCACATCGGTTTGCCGCTGACCCTGTTGTCCGGCGAGCCCGAACAGCGCTTCGCGGTGCTGGAAATGGGTGCCAGCGGTGCCGGCGAGATTGCCTACCTGGCGGAAATCGCGCGCCCCTCGGTGGCGGTGGTGACCAATGTGCTGCCCGCCCACATCCAGGGTTTCGGATCCCTGGACGGGGTGGCGCGCGGCAAGGGAGAAATCTATCGGGCGCTGGGTCCGCGCGGCACCGCGGTGTTCAACCTCGACCTCGAGGCCCGCTGGCTGGAGTCGTGGCGGGCCAATCTGCCCTGCCTGGAGTCGATCAGCTTTGCGGTCGACGATCCCGCCGCCGAGGTCACCGCCGCCGATCTGCGCCTCGACGCCGAGGGCCGCGCCAGCTTTCTGCTGCGCGCGCCGGCGGGGGAGGTGCCGGTCAGCCTGCAGCTACCTGGCCGCCACAATGTCACCAACGCCCTGGCCGCGGCAGCCTGTGCGCTGGCCGCCGGCGCCGACCTGGCGGCGATCGCCGCCGGGCTGCGCGCGGTACTGCCGGCGTCGGGTCGCATGCAGGTGCGCCGCGGCGCCCGCGGCGCGCGCCTCATTGACGACAGCTACAACGCCAATCCGGGCTCGGTGCGTGTCGCCATCGAGACGCTCGCCACCTATGGGGGCCGGCGTCTGCTGGTGTTGGGAGACATGGCCGAACTGGGCGCCGATGCCGCCGCGCAGCACCGCGAGATCGGGAGTTATGCCCGCCAGTTGGGCATCGAGGGGCTCTGTGTCTGGGGTCCCCTGAGTGCGCTGGCGGCGGAGAGTTTCGGCGCCGGCGCCGAAGTGTTCGCCGACAAGGAGGCCCTGGGGCGGGCGTTGCTCGCCCGGCTCGACGCCGACACCACGGTACTGATCAAGGGTTCCCGCTCCGCGGGGATGGAAGACATCGTCCGCATGCTCGACGGGGGGAATGCGCGCCATGCTGCTCTGGCTGACTGATTACCTGACGCAGTACTACAGCGGCTTCGCCGTGTTCGACTACCTGACGCTGCGCGCCATCATGGGCGTGCTGACCGCGCTGGGCATGTCGCTGCTGTTGGGCCCGGGCTTGATCCGCCGGCTCAACGCCCTGCAGATCGGCCAGGCGGTGCGCGATGATGGGCCGCGCTCCCATCTCAGCAAGACCGGCACTCCGACCATGGGCGGTGCTCTCATCCTGCTCGCCATCTTCGTCAGCACCCTGCTGTGGTCGGATCTGGGCAACCGCTATGTCTGGGTGGTGTTGCTGGTGACCCTGGCGTTCGGCGCCATCGGCTGGGTGGACGACTACCGCAAGGTGGTGGCGCGCAATTCCCGCGGGCTGCCGGCGCGCTGGAAGTATCTGTGGCAGTCGCTGGCGGGGTTGGCCGCGGCCATCTTCCTGTACGCGACCGCCGACGTCCCGGCTGCCACCGAACTGATCGTGCCCTTCTTCAAGAACGTCAACTGGGCGATGGGCTGGGGCTTCGTACTGCTCGCCTATTTCGTGATCGTCGGCACCAGCAACGCGGTCAACCTCACCGATGGCCTGGACGGCCTCGCCATCATGCCGACAGTGCTGGTCGGCGGCGCCCTGGGCGTGTTCGCGTACCTGGTGGGCCACGCGGAGTTCTCTCGCTACCTGCACATTCCCTTCATTCCGGGCGCCGGCGAACTGGCGGTGTTCTGCGCGGGCCTGGCCGGCGCCGGCCTGGGTTTTCTCTGGTTCAACGCCTACCCGGCACAGGTCTTCATGGGCGATGTCGGCGCTCTGGCGCTGGGTGCCGCGCTCGGGGTGATCGCGGTGATCGTCCGCCACGAGATCGTGCTCTTCATCATGGGCGGCATCTTCGTGCTGGAGACGGTGTCGGTAATGCTCCAGGTGGCCTCCTACAAGCTTACCGGCAAGCGCATCTTTCGCATGGCGCCCATCCATCACCTGTCTCTTATACACATCTGACGCTGCCGACGAATAGAGAGGTGTAG
>CAJXRS010000015.1 GCA_913060555.1 uncultured Gammaproteobacteria bacterium
CCGGGCGCATCGAACCGTCGACTGGCGATTCACCACCAACGACGCACGAATCAAGCTGAAACGCCTCTATCCGCAACTATCTGATTGAGAGACTACTAGTGGGCCGCGCCGCTGGCCGCTGGCCGCCGGGTTGAATACACTGCCGTCCCGCAGCGGAGGTTGCCATGGACCCCAAACTCTTCTTCACGGTGTTCGGCACCGTGTTGCTTGCCGAACTCGGCGACAAGACCCAGATCGCCACTTTCCTGTTCGCCGCAGACGGCAGCACCAGCAAATGGACGGTGTTCGCCGGTGCCGCGTTGGCGCTGGTGGTCACCAGTGCCATCGCCGTGGCTGCGGCGGGACTGATCAGTCAGTGGCTGTCGGACAAGGTGCTGGGCTACGGGGCCGGCGGCCTGTTCCTGACGCTGGGCGCCATTACCCTCTACCAGACCGCTCGCGCCTGATCCCCGGGGTCAGACGACCCCCGTCGCGCGCCCCGTCAGGGCTTCGAACCAGGGCATCACCAACTCGCGGTGGATGCGATAGGGATAGGCGTGACCCCAGTCTGGCAGTTCGTCGAAGCGGATGTCGTAGCCCAGATGTTTGAGCAGGCCGCAAGTACTGCGCACCGTCTGTATCGGAAAGATGTGGTCATGAACGCCGTGCACCACCAAAAGCGGCACCTCGCGGCCCTCGCGGCGGCGCAGCAGGGGTTCGGCGATCTGACTCAACTCTCCGGCGATGGGCGCCACCCCGGCAAAGTATTCCGACGCCAGCAAGGCCAGCAGGTAGCTGAAGGTCGCCCCGTCGGACAGCCCGCTGAGAAACACCCGTTGGCGATCGATGCGGTATTCGGCGGCGGCCCGATCGATGGCCGCGGTTACCGAGGCGACGTCGACCGGCGGCTCCAGTATCGACCAGGTGATGTCCGTCGACTTGGGCGCCAGCACCAGATAACCGTGCTCGGCGGCCAGCCGCTGCCAGGTCCACAGGTATTCGCGGCCGTTCCCGGAAGCCCCGTGCAGCGCCACGATCAGCGGCCAGTCGCGGTCCCCCGGGTAACCGTCCGGCACATAAAGCGCACAGGCCTCGTGATCGTCGCAGGACTCCCACCTGATCAGGCCGACGCCGCTGCCATCGGCGGCCGGCTCGGCGCTTCGCCCAAAATACTCGATCAACACAGGCAGTTGCCCGCGCAGCGGATACAGTTGTTCCAGGGTCTGTACCAGCAGTTGCCGGCATTGCACGAAACTGGTGATGAAGGTCGCCCCCTCACCCCGCAGCCAGAGCTGGGCGGCGTCCTCGCAGCGGGTCGCGGCGGCGACCAGCTGCCGGTGCAGATCCGCGCACTCCGGCGGTGGCTCGAGGGCCATCAGGGCGTGCCGGGTGGCGGGAATCAGCGGATCCAGCGCGGTTCGCAGCCGCTCCTGAGATGCGCCGACTTCCCCAAAGCGCAGATCCTCGAACTCCGCCTCGAAGGCTTCCAGGGTCAGGAGCAGATAGTGCTCCAGCAGGCGCAGTTGTGTGCCGTAGTCTTCCTGGTTCATGGCCTGGGTCTCGCCGTTATCGCCGCACTTGTCGATCCTCTCCAGACTGGCAGAGCAGTTCCTGGTCGGGGACTGCCGAACAACAGCCGGGGACCGGGCGTATTGCGCAGGGCCCGGAAGCTATCGATTCTGACAGCGGATCACCTTAACGCAACCGGCAGAGCCGTGGCGGCCCCGGGCCCGAACACCGACAGTTTTGGGGTCCCAAGGTTATCGCGGCGGGGAGTGCATCGCGGCGAGGGCGCCGCTCCCACAGGGGCACCGCTCCTGTCCGGGCGCCGGTTGCAGGAGGCCCGCCCCCGGGCCAATGGGGTCGGGTTGGCACCCGGGGATGGCCAAGGTGTCCGGGTTGATCGCGGCGCGGAGTCCATCGCGGCCAAGGCGCCGCTCCCACAGGGAGGCCGCTCCTGCCCGGGCACCGGTTGTAGGAGGCCCGCCCCCGGGCCGATGAGCTCGGGTTGGCGCCCGGGGATGGCCAAGGTGTCCGGATTGATCGCGGCGGGGAGTCCATCGCGGCCAAGGCGCCGCTCCCACAGGGAGGCCGCTCCTGTCCGGGCGAGACAGGCACCCGCCGACCCGCCCGCTTCCGCCCCCCGCAGCGGATGCCGCGACGCTTTACCTTTGCGGCGCCCTCACTTAGGGTAGCCATCCGCCACCAAACCAACAAGACACCGACCATGCGCGACCACTACCGCAAGATCATCGAGTTCATCGGCGAGGACCCCAGCCGGCCCGGTCTGCTGGATACCCCCGAGCGCGCCGCCAAGGCGATGGCGTTTCTCACCGGTGGTTATCGCCAGGATCTCGGTGAGGTGGTCAACGATGCACTGTTCCCCAGCGACAGCAGCGAAATGGTGATCGTCCAGAATATCGAGCTGTATTCCCTGTGCGAACACCACTTGCTGCCGTTCATCGGCAAGTGCCACGTGGGTTATATCCCCAATGGCGTGGTGCTGGGCCTCTCCAAGGTCGCGCGCGTGGTCGACATGTTCGCCCACCGGCTGCAGATCCAGGAGAGCCTGACCACCCAGATCGCCGCCGCCATCGAGCAGGTCACGGGCGCCCTCGGCGTCGGGGTGATCATCGAAGCGCAGCACATGTGCATGATGATGCGCGGTGTCGAGAAACAGAATTCCACCACCAAGACCTCGGCGATGCTCGGCGCCTTCCGCCAGCGGCAGGCGACGCGCCACGAGTTTCTGTCCCTGATCAGCCACTGAGCCGGAGCCAACGCGGCGGATCCCCAATCATCCCCACCGCTACCCCGGCGACCGCTGGTCTAACCTGAGTCGCGTGCAGTGAAGAATGCCGCCAGCCGCTCGGCCACTTCCGGCGCCGGCTCTTCCATGTGGAAATGGTGGCCGCCCGGCACCTCGGCGATGGCCAGCGCAGGGGCGTGCGCCTCCATGCCGTAGAAGCGGGACTTCCGCGCCAGATCGGAGAGCAACAGCAGGATCGGGCAGTCGATGCGCTCGACGAAAGCGCGCACCAGTTCCGGGGTCAGCTTGACCTCTGAAGCAAGCTTGAGCTTTTCGTCACTGCGCCAGCACCAGCCATCCGCGGTCTGCCGGGCGCCACGTGCGACGATGTCCGGCGCGGACAGTACCGAAAGCGGCGTCGGGCCGCGCAGGCGGGTGGCGGCCAGGGCGTCGCGGTCGGGATACACCCGGATCTCGCGGCCGGCGCGGGCGGCGCGCCCGACAATGGCGTCGCGCAGCTGTTCGGGCGCTCCACCGACGCTCTGGGTGCCGGGCACGAAACTGTCGAGCAACCCCAGGCGAATGATGCGCTCAGGGAAGGTGCCGGCGGCGAGCGTGCAGATCATGGCGCCGCGCGAATGCCCGAGCAGCGAGAAGCGCTGCCAGCCCAGCTGTGCGGCCACCGAATGGATGACGCCGACATCCTGCCAAATGTTGTAGGTGCCGTCCGCGGAGCGATGGTCACTGTGGCCGTGGCCCGGCAGATCCAGCGCGATCAGCCGCACGCCGCGCAGCAGGCGGCCCAGGGGCGCGAAGCTGCCGCAGTTGTCCAGCCAGCCGTGCAGGGCGAGCAGCGGCACCCCCTGGGGGTCACCCCACTCGACCGCGGCGATGCGCAGACCGTCATGCAGGAAGCTGTGTTCCATCGGCGGCATATCCAGATCCCGGGCGGCGCAGGTCAATTCAATCCGGCGGCTGCTCGCGCCACTGGAGCCGCGCGCCGCCGCGCCCCAGCGCGGTCACTTCGAGGGCGACCAGATGCCCGGGCGCCATGGGCGCCATGGGCGCCAAGCCGTCGGCGTCGGTGAGGTAATCCAGCAGGTCGCCCACCAGCGGCTGATGGCTGACCAGCAGCAGCGTCTCGAAGCCGCTGTGCTCGGCAAAGGCGACCACCCCACCGACCCTGGCCCCCGGCGCCAACGCCGGCTCCACCGCGAAATCGCCGGTGAAATGCAGCACTCGCATGAACTCCGCCGCGGTCTGCCGGGTGCGCTGATAGGGGCTGCAGACCACCGCCTGCAGCCCTGCCAGGCGCGCCGCCGCCGCCTCCGCCACCGCCCGCACCCCGGCCCGGCCGCGCGGCGTCAGGCGCCGCTCCGCATCACTGCCGGCCTGGGGCTCGGCCTCGCCGTGACGCAGGATATAGAGTTTCACGCCGGCCGCTCCCAGCCGACCCGGAACTCGACGTCGTCGCTGCGCTCCGACACCGCCATGCCCTCCAGCACCCGGGGGATCGACTGCCCCTCGAACAGCACCGCATGCAAGGCGCTCACCAGCGGCATGTAGACACCCAGCTCGTCCGCCTTGCGCTTGACCATCCGGGTGGTATTGATGCCCTCGGCGACCTGGCCGATCTCGGCGCGGGCCGCTTCCAGCGAACGGCCGGCGGCGAGTGCGCGGCCGATGCGGAAGTTGCGGCTCAGGGTCGAGGTACAGGTGACGAACAGATCGCCGACCCCGCTCAGGCCCAGGAAGGTCATGGGGTTGGCGCCCAGGGTGGCGGCGAAGCGGGTCATCTCCGCCAAGCTGCGGGTGAGCAGCACCGCCATGGTGTTCTGCCCCAGGCCCAACTGGGTGGCCATGCCGGCTTCGATGGCATAGATGTTCTTCAGCGCGCCGGCGAGCTCGACACCGAACACGTCCGGATTGGCGTAGACCCGGAAATAAGGCGTCGCCAGCAGCCGCTGCACGAGCTCGCAGACCTCGGCGTCGGCGCTGGCGATGACGGTCGCGGTGATGTCGTGGCGCGCCACTTCGCGAGCGAGGTTGGGGCCGCTGATCACCCCGATGCGGGCCTCGGGGAGATGCCGGACAAGCAGCTCGCTCATGCGGGTGAAACCCTCGGGGGCGAAGCCCTTGGCGGTGCTGATGACCACGGTGCCCGCGCCAATGCCCGGCGCGGCGCGCTGCGCCACCGCCTCGAAGGCACCGCTGGGCACGGAAAAGAATACCAGCTCGGCATCCGCCAGCACGGCGTCCAGGTCGGCGCTGATCGCCAGCCGGGGATCCAGCTCATAGTCGGGCAGATAGCGCTGGTTGCGCCGCATTGCCCGGCACTCGGCGGCCTGCTCCGGGTCGCGCATCCACAGGCTGGTGGGATGGCCGTTGCCGGCGATCATGTTGGCGATGGCGGTGCCGAAACTGCCACCACCGAGCACGGCGATGCGGGGAACTGCAACCATCTCAGCGCGCCGATCCTGGGGAGGCCACCATTATCCGGTCCGGCAAAAAGGCATTGCAACCATCACCGGAGACGAGTGTGCGCGACCGGCAACGGATTCAGCCCAACTCGAAATCGACGATCACCGGCAGGTGATCGCTCGCCACCCGGGCCAGCTGGTGGCGGCAGGTCTGCGCCGAGACCAGCTTCAGCTTGCCCCGGTAGTAGAGCCGGTCGAGCCCACCGCGCGGCGCGAACGAGGGGAAGGACTTGATCGACCTGGTGCGGTGGCGGGACTCCAGATCGGTGGCGCAGCGCAGCCCCATGCCCTCCACGAACAATGCCCGCAGGCGCGACAGCCAATCGTTGAAATCACCGCCGACGATACAGGCGCAGCGCTGATCGACCTCGGCGAATTCCTTCGATCGCAGCAACAGACCGGCCTGGCGCTGGCGCTCCTGGGTGGCGAGACCCAAGTGCAGATTGAAGACTTCCAGCCGGAACAGGCTCCCCCGTCCGCGGTCAATCTCGATGGCGGTATGCTGGCAGCCGCGCCGCTTCAGATCGCCGATGGTGAGATCGATATTGCGTTCGCGGGCAATGGGATGGCGGCTCAGGGTGGCGTTGCCGTAGCGGCCCTTGCGCAGGCTGACGTTATGTCCAGCCGCGTAGTAGGGGTAATCGAGCGCCGCGGCCAGCTCCCGGGCCATGTCCTGCTCCCGGGAGCGCGGCGCGCCTTCGTCGACTTCCTGCAGCAGCACGATGTCCGGATCGTGATCGCCGAGGATGCGCACGATACGCTCGGGCTGAAAGCGCCGGTCGAGGCCGATGGCGCGATGGATGTTGTAGGTGACGACGCGCAGTCTGGTCACTGCGGAGTTCATATCCTGCTCTCCGGGCAACTGCGCCGCACACCCGTCGCGTGGTTCACCCGGCCAGCAGCAGGCGGTTCAGGCGGCGCACGAAGTCGGCGGGGTCTTCCAGCGCCTCGCCCGCCGCCAGTGCGGCCTGATCGTACAGCACCCGGGCCAGATCGTCGCGCCGCTCGCTGTCTGTCTCGCTACCGATGCGGGCTACCAGGGGATGGTCGGGGTTCACTTCCAGCACCGGCTTGGCCTCCGGAACTTCCTGCCCGGATGCAGAGAGGATCTTGCGCATCTGCGGCCCCAGAGCGTGTTCAGCGAGCACCAGACAGGCAGGTGATTCGGTGAGCCGGGTGGAGATGCGCACTTCCGCCACACGCTCCCCCAGCGCCTCCTTGAGACGTTCGAGCGCGGCATCGCGCTCGGCAGGCTCCGCGCCGGCTTCCGCCGCGCTGTCCTCGCCGGCTTCCCCCAGGTCGAGCTCACCGCGACTGATATCGCACAACGGCTTGCCGTCGAATTCGCGCAGGTGAGACATCGCCCACTCATCGATCCGCTCGCCGAGCAGGAGCACCTCGATGCCGCGCTTGGCGAATACCTCCAGGTAGGGGCTGCTGCGGGCAGCGCGCTCGCTGTCGGCGATCAGATAGTAGATTTTTTGCTGTTCGGGACCCATGGCCGCGACATAGTCCGCCAGCCCGATGCGGCCGTCCCCGGACCTGGTGCTGGCGAGCCGCAACAGCCCGGCGATCCGCTCGCGGTTGGCATGATCTTCGCCCAGACCCTCCTTGAGGACATTGCCGAATTCCGCCCAGAAGGCCAGATAATCGTCGCTTCTATCCCGCGCCACACCTTCCAGCAGATCCAGCACCCGCTTGGTGAGCGCGCCGCGGATGGTATCCACCGCGGGAGTGCGCTGCAGCAGCTCCCGGGAAACATTGAGCGGCAGGTCCGCGCAGTCGACCACGCCGCGCACGAAGCGCAGATACAGCGGCAGAAACTGCTCGGCATCGTCCATGATGAAGGTACGCTGGATATACAGCTTGAGGCCGCGCGGGGCGTCGCGGTTGTAGAGATCGAAAGGTGCGTGGGCCGGCACATAGATCAGGCTGGTGTATTCCAGCTTGCCCTCGACCTTGTTGTGCGCCCAGACCAGGGGTTCCCGGAAATCGTGGGAAACGTGCTGGTAGAACGCCCGGTATTCCTCGTCCCCGATATCGCTCTTGGGACGGGTCCAGAGCGCAGCGGCGCTGTTGACCCGCTCGTACACCGGCTGCGCTTCGCCACCGGCATCCTCCGCGGCGTCGCCATCCGCTTGGGGCGGCGGGGGCGGGGCGCGCATCTCCACCGGGATGGCGATGTGATCGGAATACTTCTTCACCAGCGCGCGCAGCCGCCAGTCGTTCTCGTAGTCGCGGGCATCCTCCTTGAGATGCAGGATCACGCTGGTCCCGCGCGCGGCGCGCTCGATGGTCTCGACGATGAACTCCGCCTCGCCGTCACAGCTCCAGCGCACCCCCTGCTCGGCCGCCAGGTCGGCGCGCCGACTCTCCACCAGGATGCGGTCGGCGACCAGAAAACCGGAGTAGAAGCCGATGCCGAACTGGCCGATGAGTTGCGCGTCCTGCTGCTGGTCGCCGCTCAGGCTGCCGAGGAATTCCTCGGTGCCGGAGCGCGCGATGGTGCCCAGGTTGGCAACCGCCTCCTCCCGAGACATGCCGATGCCGTTGTCGGTGATGGTGACGACATGGGCTTCGGGATCGACCTCGATGCGCACCCGCAGCTCGGGGTCATCGGCCAGCAGGGCGCCGTTCTCCAGCGCCGCGAAGCGCAACTTGTCGGCGGCATCCGAGGCGTTGGAGATGAGTTCGCGCAGGAAGATATCGCGGTTGCTGTACATCGAGTGGATCATCAGATGCAGCAAGCGCTTGGCTTCGGTCTGAAATCCCAGGGTTTGGGCTTGGACGGCCTCGGTCATCATTTCCCTCCGCGCAGGCTTGGTCGATCGCTGCCCTAAGATGGGTGCGCGAGCCCGGATTTCAAGCGCGCGGGGCCGGCAAATTGTCCGCTCCGGGCCAGGCCTTATAATGGCGGGACAGCAAAAACGACACATCTCCGTTACAGGGAATCTCGCCATGGCCATCCAACCCTTCCTCACCAAGGAGCGGATCCGCGCCTGCACCGAATCGGGGCATTGGCGCAACCGCACCATCGTCGAACACCTCGACCTGCACGCCGACCAGCACCCGGAACATCTGGCTGTGGTCGATCACAACAGCGAGACCGGGCTGCGCACCGCGCTCTCCTACCGCCAGCTGCGCAGCCTGGTGGACCGCATCGCCCTGGGCTTCACCCGACTCGGTGTCGGCAAGGGTGACGTGGTCTCCTGCCAGCTGCCCAACTGGTGGGAGTTCCTCGCCATCCATCTGGCCGCGGTGCGCATCGGCGCGGTCACCAATCCGCTGATGCCCATCTTCCGCCACCGCGAAGTCGAATACATGATGGGCTTCGCCGAGACTAGGCTCGCCATAGTGCCGCGTCGCTATCGGGGCTTCGACTATCCGGCCATGATGGAGGAAGTGCGCGGCAATCTGCCGGAACTGCACCAGGTGCTGGTGGTCGGCGGGCCGGCCACGCCGGATTCCTTCGAGCGCGAGCTGCTGCAGCGGCGCTGGGAAGACGAACTCGACCCCGCGGCCATCTTCGCGGAGCGCAGGATGGACCCCAACGCCGTGGTCCAGGTGATGTATACCTCGGGCACCACCGGCGCCCCCAAGGGCGTGATGCACATCTCCAACACACTGCTCGCCTGCCTGAAGAATTTCGCCGATTCCTACCACCTGAACGGCAACGACAACATCCTCATGGGCTCGCCGCTCGCCCACCAGACCGGCTTTCTGGTGGGTCTGCTGCTGCCCATCTACCTGGGTGCCAAGACGGTGTACCTGGACATCTGGAACGCCCCCCAGGCATTGCGCCTGGTGCAGGACGAAGGCATCAGCTTCACCATGGGCGCCACCCCCTTCGTCGCCGACATGGCGCACGCGCCGGAAGCCACCCAATACGATACCTCGACTCTCAAGACCTTCGTCACCGGCGGTGCGCCCATTCCCCGGGTGGTCGCGGAACACGCACGCAAGACCCTGGGTTGCAAGGTCTACGGCGTCTATGGCATGACCGAGAGCCTGCTCGCCACGGTGTCGGTGCCGGAGGATCCGCCGGAAAAGATCTATGAGACCGACGGCGCTCCCAAGCCCGGGGTCGAGATACGTCTGGTCGACGCCCAGGGCAACCCGGTGGTGGTCGGCGAAGAAGGTGAGGTGCAGACCAACGGGGTCTACAACTGCTGCGGTTACCTCAAGCGCGAAGACCTGACCGGGGAGACCATCAGCGCGGACGGTTGGCTGAGTTCCGGAGACCTGGCTCGCATGGATGCCGACGGCTATATCCGCATTTCCGGCCGCTCCAAGGACATCATCATCCGCGGCGGCGAAAACGTGCCCGTGGTGGAGGTCGAAGAACTGCTCTACAAGCATCCCGCGATCCAGGATGCGGCCCTGGTGGGCATGCCCGACCCGCGCATGGGCGAGCGTGGCTGTCTGTTCGTGACCCTGGTTCCCGGCGGCAAATTCGACATGGAAGAATTGCGCCGCTACCTGGACCAACACCGCATGGCCCGCCAGTACTGGCCGGAGCGACTGGAGGTCCGCGAACAACTGCCGCGCACCCCGAGCGGCAAGATCCAGAAGTTCAGGTTGCGCGAGGAGGCGAAGATCTTCGGTGAAAGCGGCGCCGGCGTGGACTTCCGGTGAGATGAGTGCCGAGCCCTCCATGAGCACCGCCAAACTGCAGTACGCCGCGACCCTGATGCTGTTCCGCGACAACCCGGACGGGGAGCTCGAAGTGCTGCTGCTCGAGCGCAGCGGCAAATCGGAATCCTTCGGCGGCGCCTTCGTGTTCCCCGGCGGCAAGGTGGATCTGCACGACGCCCACGGCGACTTCGAGGCGCTGTGCGCGGGCTTCGACGACCATCGCGCCAGCGCCATCCTCGGCGTGCCGCGTTACGGCCTGGCCTACTGGATGGCGGCCATCCGCGAGAGCTTCGAGGAGGCCGGCATCCTGCTTGCCTACGATCGCCACGGCGATATCGTGCGCCTGCACGAGCCCGAGGCGCAGGCGCGCTTTGCCGACTACCGGGCCGCGCTCAACCGCGGTGAGCTCAACCTGCTGGATATCTGCCGGCGGGAACACCTGCGCCTGGCGACCGACCAGCTGCTCTACTACAGCCACTGGGTGACCCCGGTGGCATTGCCGCGGCGCTTCGACACCCGCTTTTTCGTGTGCCGGGCGCCCGAGCACCAGGACCCGGTGATCGACAATCGCGAGGCGGTTTCGCAGATCTGGATCAATCCCGCCGAAGCCCTGCGTCGCGCGCGGGAAGAGGGTTTCGCAATCTTCTTCCCCACCCTCCGGAATCTCGAAGGCATTGCCCACTGCCGCGACACCGCCGAGCTGCTCACCCGGGTGGCGGCGAAAACCGAATTTCCACGCATTCTGCCCATGCGCGTGGATTCCGAGGACGGCGCGCCGGGCGTGCTGCTTCCCGGCGATCCCGGCTATGTCCATCACGAACCCGCGGACACCCATTACTGAACCTTCAGGAGCCACCATGACCGACCCCAAGGACCGCGACCCCGAGGGCCGCATCACCACCGAAGTCCGCGAACACCTGCTGCTGATCGGCATCGATCGGCCGGAAAAATTCAACGGCTTCACGCCGCAGATGTTCCACCAGCTCGGCGCCGCCTACCGACGCCTGGAAGACGACCCGGCGCTGCGCGTCGGCGTGCTGTTCGCGCACGGCAAGCACTTCACTGCCGGCCTCGACCTGCCCAAATTCGCCGCCACCATGCGTGAAGGCAAGCCGCTGATTCCCAATGGCGGCATCGATCCCTTCTCGCTCAGCGCGCCCTACCGCAGCAAGCCCGTGGTGAGCGCGGTCAAGGGAATCTGCTACACCGCGGGCATCGAGTTGATGCTGGCCACCGAGATAGTGGTGGCGGCGGAAGCTACGCGCTTCTCCCAACTGGAGGTGGGCCGCGGCGTCATGGCGGTGGGCGGCGCCACGGTGCGCATGACCGAGCGGGCCGGCTGGGGCAACGCCATGAAGGTACTGTTGACCGGCTGTGAATTCGGCCCGGAGGAGGCGCTGCGCTTCAACTTCGTCCAGGAGGTCGTGCCCGCCGGCCGGGAGCTGGAGCGCGCCCTGGAGCTCGCCGCCGAAATCGCCCGCCAGGCGCCGCTCGCGGTGCAGGCGACCCTGAACAACGTGCGCCGCGCCTTGCTGCAAGGCGCTGGTGCCGCAATCGCGGATTTCGTGCCGGTGATGCAGGAGCTCGCGCTCACCGAGGACGCCGCCGAAGGCGTCAGATCCTTTCAGGAAAAGCGCCCGCCGGTCTATCGCGGGCGCTGAATGCCGCGCGGCCTTGCAATCCACACCCCGGTTCGGCGTACCATGAAAAGCCCACCGCAACGAGGAGCCCCTGTGAGCGAGCTGGACCAAGACCAAGTTACAGCCCTACTCGACCGGATTCTGGAAATGGAACTGGCAGGCGTGGTCCGCTATACACACTACGCATTCATGATTTTCGGCTACAACCGCATCCCGATCGTGTCCTGGATGCAGGAACAGGCGGATGAATCCCTGACCCATGCCCGCGAGGCGGGCGAGATGATCACCCATTTCGGCGGCCATCCCTCGCTGGCCATCGGGCCGCTGCTCGAAACCCACAAGCATGATATCGGCGCCATCCTGCGCGAATCCCTGGAACATGAGCGTCAGTCCCTGGAACTGTACCGGCAGCTATTGAGCCTCGCCGAGGGCAAATCCGTGCTGGTGGAAGAATACGCGCGCCGCATGATCGCCGAAGAAGAACTGCATCAGGGCGAAGTCGACAAGATGCTCCGCGCCCCCGGCGACATAGAGCCCTTCAGCAACCCCTGAACCCGCCCCTGCGGAGATGCTCGATCGCCGAGGTCTCCCCTACCATCGGCACCGCGGGCCGCGGTGCCGGCTGCACAGGATTCCAGTCGTGATGAAATCCGTCCTGCCCGCCCTGCTGCTGTTGCCGCTGGCCGTGGCTTCCACCCCCCGCGCCCTGGGCCAAACCGGGCCGGCACAGGTCACCCTGATCAACGGCGATACTTTGAGCGGCACCATCCTGGGCCGCGAACCGGGGGCGATCATCCTGCAACACGAATTGCTCGGCGAGATCCGGCTGCCGGAGGGCCGGATCGCGGAAACCCGGTTCGCAGCGGCCGCAGCCCCAGAGGATGCGCAAGCGCCGCAGCCGGCGGCTGTGGAAACACCGGATCTCCTGCTGGAACCTCTGCTGCCGGGCTGGGAGCGACAGTTCGACCTGGGACTCATAGGCTCGGAAGGCAATTCCCAGTCCCGCAATGTGCATGGTGCCCTGACCGCCAAGACCGAATCGCCGGAATACCGTTGGGATGTACAGATGGTCTATGACGCCGCCGAAGAGGACGGCAACCGATCCCGCGAGCAGTTTTTCGCCCAGGCCAACCGGGACTGGCTGACACCGGGATCGCCGCACTTTTACTTCGCCCTGGGGCGGTTCGACTGGGACGATTTCCAAGACTGGGATTATCGGGTCAACACTGCCGGTGGCTACGGTTACGAGTTCGTCGACCGGCCGGGCTGGACCCTGCGCAGCAAGACCGGCCTGGGTGCCAGCCGCAAATTCGGCGGCGACGAGGACGAGCTGTCGCCGGAGGGATTGCTCGGCCTGGAGAGTTTCTGGAAATTCAGCGAGCACCACAGCATCGAGTTTGTCACTACCTTGTTTCCACAGCTCAATGAGATGGGCGAATACCGCAGCCTCACCTCCCTGTCGTGGGTCAACAAACTCAACGCCACCATGCGCCTCAAGGTCGGCCTGACCAACGAGTACGACTCCGATGTCGGTGAGGACGTCAAGCATAACGACTTCACCTATACCACCGCCCTGAGCTGGGATATCTGAGGCGGCGCCTCCAGCGAGCGAACCACCCAGGCATCCGCTCGGTGGATGCGCCTTTGGCTTATCCACCCTACCTCAGAGGCGCGCCTTCACCGGCACGCTCGTGCAACATCCGGGTCAGGGAAGCGGACCGTCTCGTGCTGCGCCCCGGGATGCCCAAGCCATCAAGCTGGCCGCCAGGAGCATCACGGGATAGCGCCCGAACAGTCAGTCTGTGGATACCGCGCTTGGCAACGCTTGCTCTTTGCCGTCCCTGGGCGGCTGGTCTGCCAGCTCCCGATCCAGGCGGCGACTGTTTTCCAGTGGCGATGTGCCCCCGCCGGAAATGATCCGGTAAGCCACCGGCACGATGAACAGCGTGAAGAACGCCGCCACCGTAACGCCGCTGAACACCACGATACCGATCACCTGGCGCGTCTCGGCGCCGGGGCCGGAACCAAGCATCAGCGGCAGCGTCCCCGCCGCGGTGGTCAGCGTGGTCATGATGATGGGCCGCAGGCGTATCTCGCAGGCATTCATCAGTGCCTCCATGAACTCGATGCCCTGATCGCGTAGCTGATTGGCGAATTCCACAATGAGAATACCGTTCTTTGCCGCCAGGCCCACCAGCATTACCAAGCCGATCTGGCTATAGATGTTCAGCGTGTTGCCGGTGAGCCACAGGCCCAGTAGACCGCCGGCAATGGCGATGGGTATGGTCAACATGATGGTGAACGGGTGCCGGAAACTCTCGAACTGCGCCGCCAGTGCGAGAAACACCACCGCCAGCCCCAGCAGCATGACGAACATCACCGACGCGGCGGACGCCTGCAGATCGCGAGTCTGGCCCTTGTAGTCCACCACCACAGCTTCGGGCAGGTGCTCGCGCACCAGACCTTCCATGTAGGCTACAGCTTCACCCAGGGTGTAGCCCGGCGCCAGGTTGGCTTCCAGGGTAATGGCCCGCACCCGGTTGTAACGATTCAGACTGTTGGAATCTGCGAACTCTTCCAGGCGTACCAGGTTGGCCAGGGGAATGAGCTGACCGCTGGTACTCGAACGGACATAGATGTTTTCCATCGCCGCCGGCGTGCGCTGGCTTTCCCGTTCGCCCTCGAGAATGACCTCGTATTCTTCACCGTTGTCGATATAGGTAGTGACCCGGCGAGAGCCCAGCAGGGTCTCCAGGGTACGGCCGATATCGGCGATGGCTACCCCGAGGTCTGCCGAACGGTTGTAGTCGATGCGTACTCTGAGCTGCGGCTGGGTTTCCTTGTAATCCCAATCGAGGCCGAGCAGGCCGGGGTTGTCCGCATTGATCTGATCCACCAGGATGTCACGCCATTGGGCGATCTCGTCATAGGCGCCACCGCCGATGACGAACTGCAGCGGCTTCGCAGCGCTGGAGCCGAACCCCTGACGCATGACGGGGAAGGCCAATACGCCCGGCAGGTCGGAGAGCAGTTGGCGCACCTCATCGACGATCACGAATCCGGAACGGCGCTGGTCGAACGGGCTCAGCACCACGATCACGATGCCGGAATTGAACTCCAACACGCCGCCGAAACCACCGGGTGTTCGCACCAGCAGGCGTTGTATCTCGCCGGATTCCACATAAGGCATGAGGCGCCGCTCGATTTCGTCCATGTAGGGCTTCATGTATTCGAAGGTGGCGCCTTCGGGCCCGTGCACGAAGGTAAAGAAGTTGCCGCGGTCTTCATCCGGCGTGTATTCCGACGGAATCATCCGCAACAGCATCACGCTGGTGGCGAGAATGGCAAGAAAAGTAACGATGGCGATGATCGGATGGCGCAGCACGAACGTCAGGCACCTGCGGTAGAGCCTGCTCACCAGCCCGAAGTTATGGTCGATCCTGCGCGTCAGGCGGTTTTCGCCCTCACTGGCGCGCAGTACCTTGGAAGCCAGTGCCGGTACCAGGGTGAGCGCGACGACGGAGGAAAAGAACACGGCGGCGGCCATGGTCAGGGCGAACTCCGAGAACAGCCGGCCGATGTCGCCCTCCAGAAAGGCGATGGGCACGAACACGGCGACCAACACAGCGGTGGTGGCGACGATGGCAAAGCCCACCTGCCGGGCGCCCCGATAGGCGGCGACCAGCGGGGTTTCGCCGTACTGCTCGATGCGGCGGTGAATGTTCTCGAGCATCACGATGGCGTCGTCCACCACCAGACCGATGGCCAGTACCAGGGCGAGCAGCGTCAGCAGGTTTACCGAGAAGCCCAGTGCATACAGGGCAATGAAGGTGGCGACGAGGCTCACCGGCACCGTCACAGCCGGCACCAGCATGGCGCGCACGCTGCCGAGGAACAGGAAGATGGTAAGGACCACCAGACCCACGGCGATGAGCAGGGTCTTGTAGACCTCATTGACGGCGCCTTCGACGAATACCGAAGAGTCGTAGCTCTGCTCGAAGCTCATGCCTTCCGGCAGCGAAGGTCCGAGCACCACCATTTCGCGTTTGGCGGCCCGTGCCACATCCAGCAGGTTGGCCGTGGACTGGCGGATCACACCCAGCCCCACCTGCGGAATACCATTGCCGCGGAAGAAAGTACGGTCTTCCTCGGTGCCTTTCTCCACCCGGGCGATGTCACCGAGGCGGACCAAATGGCCGTCGCTGCCTTCGGCAATCACCAGCCTGCGGAAGTCATCGGCGTTCTCGAACTCGCGCTGTACGCGAACGGTGAAGCGCCGGCGGACGGATTCCACTTCGCCGGCGGGTAGTTCCAGGTTGCCGGCGCGCAAGGCGTTTTCGACGTCAGTGACCGTGAGATCGCGGGCCGCCATTGCCTGACGGTCGAGCCAGATGCGCATGGCGTAGCGCTGGGCGCCGCCGACGAAAACCCGAGCCACACCGTCGAGCACCGAAAAGCGATCCACGAGGTATCGCTGGGCATAGTCAGTGAGCTCCGGCACGGTCATGCGGTCGCTGGTGAGGTTGATCCACATGATCACCGACTCGTTGGAATCAACCTTGCGTATTTCCGGCGGGTCGGCTTCCGTGGGCAGGTCGGCCAGGATGCTCGATATCCGGTCGCGAATATCGTTGGCCGCCGCGTCCACATTGCGGCCGATACTGAACTGTACGGTGATGGTACTGCGGCCGTCCTCGCTGGAGGATTCGATGAACTCGATGCCTTCCACGCCGGCAATGCGCTCTTCGATCACCTCGGTGATGCGGGTCTCGACCACCGAGGCGGCGGCACCGCGGTAGATGGTCTCGACGCCGACTACGGGCGGGTCGATATCCGGATATTCCCGCAGTGGCAGCCGATCGAAAGAGATGAGTCCGAAGGCGATGAGCAACAGCGAAATCACCGCCGCCAACACCGGGCGGCGCACCGAGGTATCGGAGATGATCAGGGTTTAGGCTCCTGCGCCTGGGGGTATCGGATCAGGACGCAGCAGCTCGGCTATGGGCCGGATGCCGTCGTCCACTGCCTTGATGACCACTGGCATCCCGGGACGCACCTTGAGGGTACCGTGGGAGATGATCTGCTCACCGACTTCGAGCCCGGAGACCACCTCCACCTGTCCCGGCATCCGTGTACCCAGGCGGATCTCGCGCTGCTCTGCGGTGTAGGGTTCCCGGTCGGTGTTCACCACCATGACGAAGGTCTGATCCGCGTGGGGAATCACGGCTTCCTCGGAGATGACGATGGCCTCGCGCTCGTTGCGCAGCAGGTTCAGCGTCATGAGCATGCCGGGCACGAGGATGCGCTCTTCATTGGGGATGATGGCCCGCACCGTGATGGAGCGGGTCACGGGCTCGATTGTACTGTCCACGGAACTCACTTCGCCGGCGAAGGTGCGATTGGGGAACACCGGGCTGCTGGCCTCGATGAGCGTACCCGGACGGGCGCTGTTGAGGTACAGCGCCGGTACCGTGAAATCGAGCTTCATGCTCGAATCGTCCACCAGGGTGGTGATGACGTCGCCCGGTGATACCAATGCGCCCGGACTGACCCGGCGCAGCCCTACTGTGCCGCTGAACGGCGCTGTCACGATGCGGTCCTCCAGACGCGAGCGTGCAGCCTTGACCCTGGCTTCTGCGGTGCGCCATTCCCGGCGGCGCTCATCCAACAGGGATTCCGATGCATTGCCCTGTACCACCAGGCGCTGGATGCGCTCGTACTGGCGCTGGGCTTCCTCCTCCAGGGATTCGGCTTCCATCAGCAGAGCCGCTTCTTCCGCATTGGTAAGCTCGGCCAATACACGGCCGGCTGCCACGGTCTGACCGTCCCGGAAGTTGATGCGCCGGATGGTATCGGAGACCTTGGCGGTCACGCGCACGGATTCGTTGGCTTGCAGCGTACCCAGCGCCTCGAGGCTGTCAGCCAGGCGTTGGCGGCCCACCGACTCGACGATGACGGCTATCGGGGCCATGTCCGGGCCGGCGGCGATAACCGGCCCCGTGAAGATCGCCATGACGAATAGGGACAGGGAAACTGCGCTGAAAAAGCGTTTCATTGTTTTTCCGGCGGGTGCTGGGAGAGCAGCCCAGTATGAGTACAGGGTAGTGTAACCGGCCATCAGGGCCGCCCCTAGTGGGCCACGCGGATGGTTCGCAAGCGATCAACGACCAATCCGGTCACGCCGAAGGCGACCGCGCATTGGCCCGATTTGCCGAAACGTTGCGCAATCTGTGCCCCGAATCCGATCTCGTCGCGCGCATCGGCGGGGACGAATTCGTCGTCCTGCTGACCAGCGCCCCACCGCGGACGCAGACGCCCTTGCCGACCGGGTCACCGCGGCGCTGAGCGCCCGTCACCCGACCAGGCGCTGGCGCGCATAGGTCAGCAACAGCAGGACACCCAGGGTGGCAACCCAGACCAGTACATAAATGGCCGTCGCCCGCCGCGCGCGGCGGCGCTCGTACCAGGTCCGCGGAGAAATGCCCTTGAGCAGAAAAACCAGGTTGCCGGCAAGGTTGATGCAGACCAGATTGACCGCGAGCAACAGCCCGGCACCCGCCGCCAGCAGATACCGCCCATCCCCGAGCATCAGCCCGAACGCCACCGCGGGGGGCAACAGGGCGACGGCCACCATGACGCCGACCAGCACGCTCGACAGGCCCGTGGTCAACGACAGCACGGCGGCGGCTCCGGATGCCAGCGCCAACACTGCCGAGTCCAGGCCCACTTCGGTGCGCGCATGCAACTCGGCACCGGGATTCTCGAAGGATTGCAACGCCCCGATGACTGCAGAAATCGCAATCACCACCAGTAACCCCGCTACGTTGGTGCGGGCAGCCCTGCGAATCAGTGAGCCATCACCGAGCGCGGTGCCCAGCGCAAAGGCGAGGTTGGGGCCCAACAACGGCGCGATCACCATGGCACCGATCACCACGGCCACGTTGTCCTCCAACAGCCCTATGGCCGCGACCGCGGTCGAGAGCAGCACCAATACCAGATAGTTGCTGTCCAGATGGGTGCCCTTTTCGACACCCGCATAGAGTGCTTCACGGGTCGCAGTGGCAGAATCCTCGCGGACTCGGTCTGCGGTGGGGGGCTTGGGGATGGCGATTTCCACCGGCAGCACCAGAATCCGGGCCTGCGGCTGCGCCCCCAGCGTGGTCTGCAAGGCATCCAGCAGCTGTTGCAGCTGGTCATCCGTCACCAGTAGACGGGCCATCTCATTGCCCTCGGGATCTGGTGCGCCTGGATGAAAATCCGCGTCGAACCGCTCTGCGATCGCCGCCAATGTGTCCTGATTGCCCCCCGGGGCGATGACTTCAACGTACTTCATTGGGTACCCACCCGGCCGCCCTCGCCTGCGCCGTCAGGCCCGCATCTAAGCACACAGCTGCGGGCACAGCCACGGCTCCCGGGTGTGCCTGTTGCCCGCGACCATTGAGCGGGCCCCGCAGTTACACTTGGAGCGGCCCAGGCACAGCAGACCGCCGATCCGTCAGCGAGGACCGCCCATGCCCTTCGAATATCCGCCCCTGCAAACCGCGCTGCAACTCACGGTGGCGCTCGCCATCGGCCTCCTGGTGGGCACCGAGCGGGGCTGGAAGAACCGCACCCTGGGCGAGGGCCGCCGGCTCGCCGGGCTGCGCACCTTCGGGATCACCGGGCTGCTCGGCGGACTCGTGGGACTGCTGTCCCTGACCCTGGGTCCGCTGCCGATCGGGCTGGTATTCATCGGCCTCGCGATACTGCTGGGTGCCGCCTATGTCCGCACCACGCAACCGCAACCGGACTCCGACATCAGCATCACCTCCATGGTCGCCTTGCTGCTCACCTATGCGCTCGGTGCCCTGGCCACCCGGGGCGAGGTGGCCCTGGCCGCCGCCGCCGCGGTGATCGCGACTCTGCTGCTCGACATGAAGGCGACCCTGCATGGCTGGCTGGCGCGGGTGGAAGCCCGGGAGCTGACCGCGCTGCTGCGCCTGTTGCTGATCTCGGTGGTGGTACTGCCGTTCCTGCCTGACCGGGACTTCGGCCCCTGGCAGGCCTTCAACCCCTACCAGCTGTGGTGGATGGTGGTGCTGATTTCAGCGATCTCGTTTTCCGGCTATGTGGCGGTCAAGCTACTCGGCGAGCGCCGCGGACTGGCACTGACTGCACTGTTCTCCGGCCTGGCGTCCTCGACCGCGCTGACCCTGCACTTCGCCCGCCTCGCGCGCCATCAGCCGATGGGCGGTGCACTGCTCTCGGCCGGCATCCTGTTCGCCTGCGCGGCCATGCTGCCGCGCACGCTGGTGGTGGTGCTGGTACTGCACCCGCAACTGGCGGTCTCGCTGCTGCCCCCCTTCGCGGTCATGGAGGTCATCCTGCTGCTGCCGGCGCTGTTCTGGTGGCACCGCGGCGGCCGCGCTCCGGCTCCGGACACCGGGCGTCTCAGCAATCCGGTAGAGCTGCGCTCCGCGCTGGGTTTCGGCGTGCTGCTCAGTCTGGTCGCCATGATCAGCGCCGGCGCCCAACAGCTGATCGGCGAGCAGGCGCTGGTGGCCGTGGCCCTGCTCTCGGGAATCGCCGACGTCGACGCCATCACTATCTCCCTGAGCCGTCTCAGCCACACCGGCGTGGCCGCGGCGACCGCCATCGACGGCATCGTATTGGCAGCGGCCAGCAACAACCTCGCCAAGGGCGCCATGGCCGCGCTGATCGGCGGCAGTGCCACCGGCTGGCGGGTGGCACTGCCGCTCAGCCTCTCGGCGCTCGTCGGCGCCGGGCTGATCGTGCTGCGCTGACAACGGCCGTTGCGGCCGCGCCAGCGTTAGGTGGTCAGCTCCAGCCCCTCCAGGTCCCCCCGAGCGCGCCAGTTCTCCAGCAACTCGAAGAACGCCATCGAACCCTCGCCGTACTGCCCCGCCAGAAAGCCGTTTTCCGCGACACCCTTGCCTTCGTTGTTGTAGTAGCCGGGCGTGCACTGGGCATAGAAATCCTGGTGGCCGGCCGCGAGCCGGTGGATCCTGTCCACCCAGTCGGCTTCGGCGGCGGCGCTGGCCTCCAGCACCCGAATGTTCCGCGTGCGCGACTCCCGCAGCACATAGGCGATGTGGCGGGCCTGTTCATCGAGCGCATGGGGAACATTGGCGGTGTAGCCGGTCTGGGTGAAACCCATGAAGAAACAGTTGGGAAAATCATGGCTGAACAGACCGTGGAAGGTGCGCATGCCCCGGCTCCATTTGGTGCTCAGGGGCAAGCCGCCCCGGCCGAGGATCTCGTAACCGCACTGACTGGTGTAGTTGGTGCCGACCTCGAAACCCGTGGCGTAGATCAAGCAGTCCAGTTCGTACTCGACCCCGTCGACCACGACGCCGCGGGCGGTGATACGGTCCACGCCGCGCCCCCGGGTATCGACCAGCTGCACATTGGGCCGGTTGAATGTCTCCAGGTACTCGTCGTTGAAACACGGCCGCTTGCAGAACTGCCGGTACCAGGGCTTGAGAGACTCGGCGACCCGGGGATCGCGCACCGTGGCCGCGGCGCGGGCGCGGACCTGCTCCATCTTGCGGAAATCGGCGATTTCCATCGCCAGGGCGTGATCATCAGAATTCAGCGTCTGGTCGCCGCCGGCCAGGATGGTCTGCAGGTTGCGGAAGATATCGGTCCAGCCATCCTGCACCAGGTCTTCGTCCGCCATGCCGCCCGAGGCGATGATGTTGAAGTTGTCCATGCGCGCCTTCTGCCAGCCGGGTTCGAGGCCGCGCACCCAGTCCAGGTCGGTGGGTCTGTTGTTGCGCGCGTCCACGGAGGAGGGTGTGCGCTGGAAAACATGGAGCTGGCGTGCGGACTTGCCGAGATGGGGCACACATTGGATCGCCGTGGCGCCGGTGCCGATGATGCCGACCCGCTTGTCCGCAAGACCGGTGAGGTTCCCCTCGGGCCCACCGCCGGTGTACGCGTAATCCCAACGGCTGGTATGGAAACTGTGCCCCTGGAACTCGGTGACCCCGGCAATGCCCGGCAACTTGGGACGGCTGAGCAGGCCATTGGCCATCACCAGGAAGCGGGCGCGGATGCGATCGCCGCGATGGGTGGAGATGATCCAACAGGCCTCGCCTTCGTCCCAGCGCAGCTCAGTGACCCGGGTCCGCAGGCAGGCATTGTCGTAGAGGTGGAAATGCCGTGCGATGGCACGGGCGTGATCGAGAATCTCGGGGCCGAAGGAGTACTTCAATCGGGGCACATAGCCCAGCTCCTCGAGCATGGGCAGATAAATATAGGACTCCACGTCACACTGGGCGCCGGGATACCGGTTCCAGTACCAGGTTCCGCCGAAGTCGCCGGCCTTGTCGATCACGCGGATATCCTCGAACCCAGCCTGGCGCAGCCGCGCCCCGGCAAGCAGGCCGCCAAACCCGCCGCCGATGATGGCGACCTCGACCGCGTCGGCGAGGGGTTCGCGGGTGAAGCCGGGCTCGACGTAGGGATCCTCGTCGTACACCGCGAGATCGCCCGCCGTTTTCTGATACTGGCCGAGACCTTCATCGCGCAGGCGCCTGTCACGCTCTTCGCGGTAGCGCGCACGCAGCGCCTCCAGGTCGAATTCCAGCTCGGCAAGCAGCGGGGAAACTTGGGTTTTGGTCATGACACGGGCCTCGTTGTTATGTAATCGGGTAGTCATCGCGGGCGCCACCAATGGCGATCGGGGGCGCCGGTCCAGCTGCGCCCCACACTGAGGTTGGCAGCCCGGCGCCCGAACATACCTGCGCAATGCATAGCCATAACCGCAAGGATCCGGAAATGCAACTGCGCCCCGCCGCTGCCGACCACGCTGGAGTCGGATCACTGCCCTTTGCTCCGGCGCACCGCGCACCGATAATCGCCGGCTCGAACCCATGACTTCAGGATCATCCCTTGTCGCAACCTGCCGACGCCGCGCCCGCCGCCCATACGCCCATGATGCAGCAGTACCTGCGGCTCAAGGCCGAGCACCCGGATCTGCTGCTGTTCTACCGGATGGGCGATTTCTACGAACTCTTCTACGACGACGCGCGCCGCGCCGCGGAACTGCTCGACGTCACCCTGACCAGCCGCGGACAGTCCGCCGGCCAACCGATTCCCATGGCCGGCGTCCCCTATCACGCCGCCGAAGGCTATCTGGCGCGGCTGATCCGGCTCGGTGAGTCCGTCGCCATCTGCGAGCAGGTCGGCGATCCGGCGACCAGCAAGGGCCCGGTCGAGCGGCGCGTGGTGCGCATCGTCACCCCGGGCACGGTCAGCGACGAGGCCCTGCTCGACCAGCGCCGCGACAATCTGCTGGTCGCGGTCAATGGCTCTGGCGACTGCTATGGCATCGCGGCCCTGGATATCGGCAGCGGCCGCTTCACCGTCACCGAGGTGACCGGCGCGGAGGCACTGGCCGCCGAGCTGGAACGGCTGGATCCCGCGGAACTGCTGCTGCCGGAAGGGCTGGCGGTGATGCCGGCCGTCGCCGAGCGCCCGGGCAGCCGCCGCCGACCGCCCTGGGAATTCGATCTGGACAGCGCCCGACGCCGGCTGTGCGAACAGTTCCGCACCCGGGATCTGGCCGGATTCGGCTGCGAACATCTGGAGCTGGCATTGACCGCCGCCGGCTGCCTGCTGGGCTATGCGCGGGATACCCAGCGCACCGCCCTGCCCCATTTGCGCGGCCTGGCCCACGAGCGCGGTGACGATTGCGTCCAGCTCGACGCCGCCACCCGCCGCGCAGGTTGGTGTCGATTTCCAGGTTGCGGCGGGCGCGAAAATACGCTGCTCGCGGTACTGGACAATACCGCCACCGCCATGGGCGGGCGGCTGCTGCAGCGCTGGCTGAACCGTCCGCTGCGCGACCTCGACACCATCACCGCGCGCCAGCAGGCGGTCGCCGAGCTGGGTGAACGCCAGACAGCGTTGGATCTGCGGCCGGAGCTGACCCGGGTCGGCGACCTCGAGCGCGTCCTCGGCCGCGTGGCGCTGCGCTCCGCCCGACCCCGGGATCTCGCCCGGCTGCGCGATGCGCTCGCCGCGCTGCCGGCGGTCACCGCGACCCTGACCGACCACTTAGCACCCAGCCTGGGGGCGCTGGGCGCCCGTATCAGCAGTTTTCCCGAGCTGGCGGCACGGCTCGCCGGGGCGCTGGTCGAAAACCCGCCGATGGTGCTGCGCGACGGCGGTGTCATCGCCACCGGCCACGATGCCGAGCTGGACGAGCTGCGCGCCCTGGCCACCAACGCCGGCGACTACCTGACCGCGCTGGAGACCCGCGAGCGGGAGCGCACCGGCATCGCTTCGCTGAAGGTGGGCTACAACCGGGTGCACGGCTACTATATCGAGCTGTCGCGCACCGCGGCGGCACAGGCGCCCCTGGACTACCAGCGGCGCCAGACACTCAAGAACGCCGAGCGCTACATCACCCCAGAACTCAAGACCTTTGAAGACCGCGCGCTCAGCGCCCAGAGCCGCGCCCTGGCGCGCGAAAAACAACTCTATGAGGTCCTGCTGGACACCCTGGGCGAACAGCTCGCCGAGCTGCAGGAAAGCGCCGCTGCGGTCGCCGAGCTGGACGTGCTAGTCAATCTCGCCGAGCGGGCCGCGGCCCTGGACCTGCGGCTCCCGGAAATGACCGACCATCCGGAGCTGGAGATTCGCGGCGGCCGCCACCCGGTAGTCGAACGAAGCCTCGAAGAACCCTTCATCGCCAACGACCTGGAGCTGCGCGACGGCCGCCGCATGCTGATCGTTACCGGCCCCAACATGGGCGGTAAATCCACCTACATGCGCCAGACCGCGCTGATCACCCTGCTCGCCCACGTCGGCGCCGCGGTACCGGCCGAGCGCGCCCGCATCGGGCTCATCGACCGCATCTTCACCCGCATCGGTTCCGCCGACGATCTCGCCGGCGGCCGCTCCACCTTCATGGTCGAGATGACCGAAACCGCCAATATCCTGCACAACGCCAGCGATCGCAGCCTGGTGCTGCTCGACGAGATCGGCCGCGGCACCAGCACTTTCGACGGTCTCGCCCTGGCCTGGGCCTGCGCCCTTCACCTGGCCCGCGAGGTGCGCGCCTTCACCCTGTTCGCGACCCATTATTTCGAGCTCACCAGCCTGCCGGAAGAGGTCGAGGACGTCGCCAATGTGCATCTCGACGCCACTGAATACCAGGATGCCATCGTCTTCATGCACAGTGTTCGCGAAGGCCCGGCGAACCGCAGCTATGGCCTCCAGGTGGCGCGTCTGGCGGGAGTCCCGGAGCCGGTGATCGCGCGTGCACAGCGGGAGTTACAGCGCCTCGAACAGGACGCCGGAACGCGCCGGCCCGCTGCGGCGCCCCCGGCCCAGGCGGACCTGTTCACAGCTGCCGACCCGGTCCGCGAACTGCTGGCCGCCACCGACCCGGACGCGCTCAGCCCGCGGGCCGCCCTGGAGCTGGTCTACCGGTTGCACGATCTCATCGAAACCTCGGATTGACCGCCATCGGCTGCGCGATCGGCATTGGGTATAATCGCCGCCCCTGACGCCCTGCTGGAGACTAGCCGATGACCTTTGTGGTCGGGGAAAACTGCATCAAGTGCAAATTTACCGATTGTGTCGAAGTCTGCCCGGTGGATTGCTTCTACGAGGGGCCGAACTTCCTGGTGATCCATCCCGATGAGTGCATCGACTGCGCCCTGTGCGAGCCCGAGTGCCCGGCCAATGCCATCTTTGCGGACGACGAGCTGCCGGGGGACCAGCAGGAGTTTCTGGCACTGAATGCCGAGCTGGCGGAAACCTGGCCCAACATCACTATCCGCAAGGACCCACCCCCCGACGCCGAGGAGTGGCAGGACAAGCCGGGCAAACGCGAACTGCTGGAGCGCTGAGCCCAGCCCCTCTGCCCACTCCCCTACTGGGTGGGCAGCAGCCGGGTCGGATCCACCGGGCTGCCTTGCTTGCGGATTTCGAAGTACAACCGCCCCGGGTTGGCGGCATCGCCGCCGACCTCGCCGATGGTCTGGCCACCCCTCACCCGCTCGCCCTCGCGAACCCTCATGACCCGGTTGTGGGCATAGGCGCTGAGGTAGGTGGCATCGTGCTTGACGATGATCAACTGCCCGTAGCCGCGCAGCCCATCGCCCGCATAGACCACCTCGCCTGGGGCCGCGGCCCGCACCGCCGTTCCCGACTTGCTCTGGATATTGATGCCCTTGAACTTGCGGTTGCTGTCGAACTGGCGGCTCACCCTGCCCTTGACGGGCCAGTCCCAGGACCACTCGGACGCCCCCGGGGCAGGCCTGGGCGCGGCCGATGCGACCTGCGGCTGCTGCTGTGCCGGCGGCGGCTGTGCCCGTGACGGCGGCGCTGGCGGGCGCGACGGCTGCGGTGAAGACTGGCGCTGCGGGGCCGGCGCGGCTTCGGCGGGCCCGGTGGTGAGCCGTGGTGTCGCGACCGGTTGAGCAACGACCACGGCACTCGACTCCGACGGGGACGGTCGCCCCAGGGCACGGGCCGCGTCCGCGTCCAGGACCAGGCGGTCGCCGACCCGAATCAGATAGGGAGGCCCCAGGTTGTTGAGCCTGGCCAGCGCTTCCACCGTGGTGTCATAGCGCCAGGCGATCGCATAAAGGGTATCGCCACGCGCCACTTCGTGGACCCGGGGGCCGCGCTCCGGCGGCGGCGGCTCGCGGCTGACCACCGGTGCCCGCTGGGTGGCGCAGGCCGCC
Organism: uncultured Gammaproteobacteria bacterium; assembly: GCA_913060555.1. Lineage (GTDB taxonomy): Bacteria > Pseudomonadota > Gammaproteobacteria > Pseudomonadales > Porticoccaceae > JAGPUQ01. The sequence continues at coordinate 26,189 of CAJXRS010000015.1, forward strand.
AACAGCAGCGCACACAGTATCGGGCCATACCATGGAATGCGGGCATCGCGCAGGCACTTACCCCAGAGCATGGAGCTCAGGTGCTGACGGTGCCGCTCAGCAGGGGCACGAAGCGCACCCGCTCGAGCACCGTCTCCTCGAACTGCGAGGAGTCACCCTGACGGATGAGCATGCGCAGCTCCTGACTCCCACTCAGGCCGACCGGAATCACCAACAGGCCGTCGGGCGCCAGCTGCTGGAGCAGCTCGTCCGGCACCACCTCGGGCGCCGCGGTGGTGATGATGGCGTCATAGGGCGCGTGCTGTGGCCAGCCCAGGCCGCCATCCTGAAGCGCACTCTCGATGTTGCGCAGGCGAAGCTTGCGAAACAGTTTCTGCGCCCTTTGCAACAGCGGCCGAACCCGCTCGACGGTGTAGACCCGCTCGACCAGTTGCGCCAGCACCGCGGCCTGATAGCCGGACCCCGTGCCCACTTCCAGCACCCGCTCCCGGGGTCCTCGGGAGAGCAGCGCCTGGGTCATCAGGGCGACGATATAGGGCTGGGAGATCGTCTGGCCGAAGCCAATGGGTAACGCGGTGTCCTCATAGGCACGGTGTGCAAAGGCTTCCTCGACGAACAGATGGCGCGGCGTGCTGCGTATCGCCTCCAGCACTTGGGGATAACGGATGCCGCCCTCGCGCAAACGCTGCACCAGGCGCTCGCGGGTGCGCTGGGAGGTCATACCGACACCATGAATATCGACTGAACTCACGCGGAAGCTTCCTGCTGGGACCGCGGCAATATACCACAGGGGCTGGCCCACTCAGGCGGCCATCCCACGCCTCCGGAACATGTCAACCGCTATCCAACACCTCGGCGGTAAAACCTGAGCCGCTTGCGCACCCATGACGACCACCGGATCGATCCCATCCTCGAGTGCATCGGTATCGGCGAGGAGCTGTCCGGCGCTGTGGCCGTCCGCGGGGTTGATCGAGACGGTCGCAGGCGGCCGAAACCATCGGCGCCACCGGTATCAGCCCTGGTTGCGCTCGGGGCTTCCCAAGTCGCGTCGATCGAAGGAGACGCTCTTGACCAGTGCCCACACCGGCTGACCGACGGCGAGCTCCAGATTCGCTGCCGCCTCGCGGGTAATGCGGGCGCGCAGATGCGCCCGGCCGGGTTCGGCGCCGGGCAGGTCGAGCAGCACTTCGGCGTAGGCGCCCTCGGGCTCGGCATCGATGCGCAGCACCCGCGCCTGCAGCTGGTTGCGGATGCTGACACCCTCGACCCGGGCCAATGCGAGGGCCACGTCCCGGGCCCGCACACGCAGGCGCAGCGGCGTCCCCGGCGGGGCCTCGACCCTGGGCAGGGTGAGGTGCTGGCCGGCGAGGTCGAGCTCGGTGAGGTCGAATTCGGGCACCTGGCGGCGCACCCGGGCGTCGAGCAGGACACCGGCTTCGAAATGCCCGGAGACCGCCTCCGCTTCCGGCCGCTCCAGCACTTCGTGCACCTCACCGCGCGCCGTTACCCTGCCGGCATCGAGGATCAACACCTCGTCGGCGAGCTGGGCGACTTCCTCCACCGCATGCGAAACGTAGATCAACGGGATGCCGAAGCGGCCGGGCAGTGCGCGGATGTAGGGCAGCAGTTCGGTCTTGCGCCCGAGATCCAGTGCCGACAAGGGCTCGTCCAGCAGCAGCAGACGCGGGTTGGCGAGCAGTGCGCGGGCGATGGCCACGCGCTGGCGCTCGCCGCCGGACAGTCCCTGGGTGCGCCGCTCCAGCAGCGATGACAGATCGAGCGCGGCGATCACGGCGTCCAGCGCCGGCGCGCCGCCGTTGGCCGGTCGGGCGCGCTGCCGGGCAAAGTTCAGGTTGCCCAGCACGCGGCGGTGGCCGAACAGCCGCGCGTCCTGAAACACATAGCCGATGCCGCGCCGGTGCGGCGGCAGGCACAGGCCGGCGACGCTGTCGTGCAGCGGCCAGTCATTCAGTGTGATGCGTGCGCGCTGTGGTGTCTCCAGTCCGGCCAGTGCGCGCAGCAGGGTGCTCTTGCCGCTACCCGAGGCGCCCATCACGGCGCTGATGCCGGTCAGGTACAGGGTTTCCTCGATTTCGAGGGTGAAGCCGGGATGGCTCACCCGGAGCGCACAATCCAGCTTCATGCCGTGTGCACCGGGTAGCGGCGGTTCAACGCGTAGACCAGCACCAGCACCGCAAACGAGAACACCAGCAGTCCCCCGGCAAGGACATGCGCCTGAGCGTAGTTGAGGGTTTCGACCTGCTCGTAGATGGCGATCGACACCACCCGGGTGCGGCCGGGGATGTTGCCGCCGACCATCAGCACCACGCCGAACTCGCCCAGCGTGTGGGCAAAGCCGAGCACGGTGGCGGTGAGGTAGCCGCGCAGCGCGAGCGGGCTGGCGACGGTGAAGAAGGCATCCAGGGGCCGGGCGCCCAGCACCGCGGCGGCCTCCAGCGGGCTGCGGCCGACCGCCTCGAAGGCGCCCTGCAGCGGCTGCACCACGAACGGCAGCGAGTAGAGCATGGATGCCAGCACCAGGCCGCTGAACGAGAAGGTGAGCGTCTCGCCGGTCAGCCCCAGCCAGGCGGCGCCGAGCGGCGCGCCCGGCGCGAACAGCACCAGCAGATAGAAGCCCAGCACCGTTGGCGGCAGCACCAGCGGCAGCGCAGTGACCGCCTCGATCAGGGGTTTGACGCGCGTGCGGGTATGCGCCAGCCACCAGGCCAGCGGCGTGCCCACCACCAGCAGCAGTATGACCGTCACCGCGGCCAGACGCAGCGTCAACCAGACGGGGCCGAGGTCGAGATCGGTCACGGCGTCAGGGCAGGTCGTAGCCCAGCGCGCTGATCACTGCGCGGGCCGGCGGGCTGCCGAGGTAGTCGAGAAAGGCCCGGGCGGCTGGATTGTCCCGGCCGTGGACCAGCAGCAGGGCATCCTGGCGGATCGCTGCGTGCAGTGCCAACGGCACCGGCCAGCGGCTGCCGGGCGCATCGGCTGCCAGCTGCGCCAGTGCCACGAAGCCCGACTCGGCCGCGCCGCCAGCCACCATGGCATAGGTCTGGCCGATGTTCTCGGCACGGGCGAGCCTGGCTTGTATGGCCGGCCACAGGCCCAGCGCCTGCAGGGTCTGTTGCGCCGCTGCGCCATAGGGCGCCAGTGCCGGGTTGGCGATGGCCAGGTGCCGGAACTCCCCGGCGGCGAGGTAGGTCGCGCCGTCACTGAAGGCCTGCGGGTCGGGGCTCCACAGCACCAGCCGGCCCAGCGCATAGGTAAATCTGGTGTCCGGGACTGCGAAACCCGCGCCTTGCAGTGCGGCGGGCCGCTCGACATCCGCCGACAGGAAGACGTCGAAGGGCGCGCCCTGCTGGATCTGCGCGGCCAGTTTGCCGGACGAACCCAGCACCAGGGTCAGCCGGTGACCGCTGGTCTGTTCGAAGGCCGGCACCAGGCGGTCCATGGCGGCGGCGAAATTGGCAGCCACCGCGGCAGTGGCGTCGGCCGCCCGCACAGGCAACGCCAGGGTGATCAGGCTGAGGGCCACCGCGAACGCGAGATTTTTCATCGTGAAACGCCACTTCGAGTCATCGTGAAACTCCACTGCGGGAATCCGTGTGCGGGCCTGGAGGGACGCCGAAGGGCCGCCAGCCACGAAGTGTAAGGGCAGATGTTGGCGATGCGCGGAGAATTTCCCGCGCAACTGCGGGGGATCGCCGGGCCGTCAGATGCGATCGAGCAGGCGGTTGAGCTCGGAGATACCGATATAGCCCAGCCCGGCGGCGAAATTCATCATGGCGTCGAGGTGCGTGCGGCGGCCGTGGGCGATGCGCAGGCTGGTGGCGACCGCGATCACCGATATCTTGTAGTAGGAAAGCACCTGGTAATAGCGCAGCCGTTCGCGGTCCACCGGGTTGCCGGAAACGCGCTCGTATTGCTGCAGAAACTCTTCCACGGGCAACAGACCGCTGGCCAGCGGGGTACCCTGCTCGTCGGCACAGCCGAACAGCGGCAGGCTGGCCCAGGCAAGGTCGTCGTGGTAATCGCCCAGATAGGCCAGCTCCCAGTCGAAGATGGCATTGATCCGCAGCCGGTCGTCGTACATGAAGTTGCCGCTGCGGTAGTCGCCGTGAACCAGTACCGGGCGCGCCACCACCGGGCGGTGTTCGTGCAGCCACAGGGCTGCGCGCTCCATGATCGGGTGGGCGTCCAGGGTGTCCTCGTGCCAGGCCCGCTCCCAGAGTCCCAGGGTCCAGTCCACCGCCTGGGTGGTACCCGGCTCGGGCTCGGCAAAGCTGGGCAGTGTGCAGCGCCGCCAATCGAGATTGTGGATGCGCGCCAGGATGGCGACAAACTCGTCTTTCAGTGCGGCGCGCAATTCCGGCGCGAAATACATGCCCACGCCGCTCATGCGGTCCGCGCCCGGCGGCCGCACCGTACCCTCGAGGAAACCCGCGATCAGCGCCGGTCGTCCCAGTGCCCGGCCCTCCGGATCCAGCCACTGCACCTCCGGCACCGGGACCTGCCCGTGTACCGCGCCCAGCACTTCCCACTCCCGGCGCCGGTGCGTCTCGACGATGGCCTCGGTGGGGTCCATGCGCAGCATCATGCGCTGCCGGACCGGGCGCTCGGCCCCCTCCGGCCGCCAGTGCAGCCAGAAGCTGAACTGCTCCTTGGAGGCGCCGCCGGACAGCCGCTCCAGCGCCTCGATACGCAGATCGGACTGGCCCGTCTGCGCGGCGAGAAACTCCTGCAGACGCGCGTCGAGGCCACTGAAGTCCAGCGAATGTTCGACGGCTGCCATGCGTTTTCTGAGCTTGTGGGTAAAGACTTCGTCGATCGTCGGCTCGACCGGGAAGCGCGCGCGCTGGGCCGCGATCCAGGCCTCGGTAGGCCGATGGCGCAGCCCCTCGGTAGGAGTGCGAGGTCCGGTCACCGCCCACCCCCGGGGCCGAGCAGGCGCTGCAGATTGGCGAGCGCGATATAGCCGAAACCACTGAGCAGATTCATCATGGCATCCAGATGGGTGCGGCGGCCGTGAGCGGTGCGCAGACTGGTGGCGACCGCGATCACCGCCATCTTGTAATAGTTCAGCACCTCGAAGTAGAACAGCCGCTCCGGGTCCACCGGCAGGCCGCTCAGCTCCCGGTAGCGGGCAAAGAATTCGTCTCTGGGCAACAGCCCGCAGACCAGCATGGTGCCGTTTTCATCCGGGCAGCCGAGGATACCGCTCGCCGTGTAGGCGAGATCCTCATGGTGATCGCCGATATGGGCCAATTCCCAGTCGAGCACTGCGTTGATGTGCAGATCATCGGTGTACATGAAGTTGCCGCTGCGGTAGTCGCCGTGGACCACCACCGGCCGTGCCACGGTGGGCATGTTGGCCTTCAGCCAGGCGGCCGCATAGTCCATCAGTGGGTGCGACTCCAGGGTGTCCTCGTGCCAGGCCCGCTCCCAGGTGGCCAGCGACCAGAGGTTGCCGTCGATGGTCCCCGGCTGCGGCCAGTCGTAGGCGGAGAGGTCCGGGGTGCGCCAGTCGAAACGGTGAATGCTCGCCAGATGGTGGACGAACTGGTCCTTGAGCCGGTCGCGCAGTTCGGGCGCGAAATACATGCCCAGCCCACTGGCCCTGTCTCCGCCTTCCGGCTGCACCGTGCCCTGGAGAAATTCGGCGATCAGGAAGGGGTGGCCGAGATGCTCCGGGGTGGGATCCACCCACAGCACCTCGGGTACCGGAACCACGCCCCGCATGGCGCGCAGCAACTGGGCTTCGCGCAGGCGGTGGGTTTCGACGATCGACTCGCTGGGGTCCATGCGCAGAATCAGCTTGCGGGTGGTACGCGCGCCTGCCTCCGGGCGCCAACGCAGGTCGAAGGTGAACTGCTCCTTGGAGGCACCGCCGGTCAGCCGCTGCAGATTGGCGAATTCCAGGTCCGGCTGGCCGGTAACGGCGCGCAGGTAATCTTCGAGGCGCTTCTCCAGCGCTGCCGGATCGGTGCGGTGTTCGGCGGGCAGGCTGCGCCGCTCGAGCTTGCGGGTCAGGACGTCATCGATGGTCCGCTCGACGGGAAAGCGGGCGCGGACGCCGGCGATCCAGTCTGCGGTGGGAGCGGAACGCTGGCGCTGGACGGGCGTGCGATCGCTCATGGTCGACCGTCGCCGGGCAACTGCAGCCGGTCGTTGCAGTAGAGCAGCTCGGCGATGTCGGGCAACTGATCGGCCTGGGCGTCGAAGCCCAGCGGTTTCACCCAGGAGCGCTCGCGTCGTTCGAGATCGCGAAAGAAAGGCTGCAGCAGATCTCCCAGTGCCGTGCGCACTGCGTCGGGCAGCGCCGGCTGCAGACGGATCAGCGCGCACAGCAGTTCCTTCATGGATTCGTTGCCGGCACGAAGGCGATCATAGCGGTACAGGTGGATGTCCCCGCCGGGCGGATCCTCGGTCAGCTGCCGCTGGATCGCGGCCAGGGTTTCCACTATCTCGGGATCGGTCACCTCGGGTACCGAGAGCAGGTCCAGGGTCTGCCCGAGCAGGCGCTGGTAGAGGTGGTGTTCCAGGAGTTCGTAGTGAAAGACCTTGTCGTGCACCTGTTCGAGAAACGCCAGGGTGGCGGTGACGATACCGGCCTGTTCCTGGGCGAAGCGGTCGCTCAGGTTGGGCAGCACCACCTGCTCCATGGTCTTTCTCATTCCTGCCAGAAACTGGGAGATCTCCGGGCCCATTGCCTTACCCTCGCTGGCTGGCCGCCGGCACTGTTTGCCGGTGGCTCCTGTTGTGGCCCCCGATCATCGCGGCAGCTTGGCGTTGAAGTTTTCCTTGCACAGGTCCTGTACCTCGCCCCAGCCGGTCACGCCGCCGCGATCCCAGCGCACGAAGGCGTGGCTTAGATACATCTGTGGCCAGGGGATCCAGGGATTGGCGGTCATGGGTGCACCGGTGAACTCGTGCACCCGACCGCGCACGTCTTCCACCTCCAGCTCGAAGAACTTGTGCAGAAAACCATTGCGGCGCAATTTTCCAGTGCCGCCGCGGATGCCGTACACCTGATCGCCCTCGCGCACATAACCGTGGGCGATGGTTGGATAACAGTCCAGGCGCTGAGGGTCCACCAGCCAGATGCAGTGAATGCTCATGTCGTCGCTGAAATTGGCGTTCATCCAACAGAAGTGCTTCAGCGAGCGCTCGTCACGCAGCCCCCAGCTATGATCCATACTCGCGACACAGTCGATGTCGTAGGCCTTGCCGCGCAGATCGAGCGTGCCGCGCACCCGGCCGCTCTGGTCCCAATGGCCGGCGTAGGCGTGGGCACTGACGGTGTCGCCCTCGAGCCGAGCGCCGGCGAGGGGGTCCATCTCCGGGTCATGGATGTCGTAGGGCGGCATCAGCCCGGTATAGGTAACGTCGAAGTTGACGCCCTGACCGCCATCGAAACGGATCCGGTAGTCCATCACCGGCTTGGTACAGCGGATCGCGAGGCCATTCGCCAGCTCGAAGTCATCGAGGTCGCCCTCGGGCATCGGCAGGTGGACGAAGCAGTCGAAGTAGTTCACCTCATGGGGCGTATTGGAGATACCGTCGACGATGGTCACGCTGGACATCACTGCGCCCAGGTTGGGTTTGGCCTGCACATAGGCGCCCACGTGGAGGCTGGCCTCGGGCACGTAGAACCCGAAATAGTTGGTCTCCGCCCAGCTGTAGTGCTCGGAGCTGGGCGGGTGGAAATACATGTCCTGGTCTTTGATCACTGCTACTTCCCCCTGGGGCGGTCGGGTCGGCTCGAGCCGGAATGTATAAGCTGGTGTTATAGGTGTAATCAGCGTTTGGTAAACTAGTCCATTAGGTGATTCGTGGTCAAGCGGTCGAGCGTCGGTGCCGGGCCGGCAGTAACCAGGAGGGCGGTTCGTGGAAAGGTTTTTCAGCCTGGGCAAAACCAGCAACTTTCGCCATATGGGCGGTTACCTGGCCGCCGGCGGGCGGCTCACCCGGGCGGATCGGCTGTACCGGTCCGGTTACGTGAATGCTCCCGACGCCGAGGTGCAGGCGCTGTTCGGACGGCTCGGCATCCGCACCGTCTACGATTTCCGCAGTCCGGTGGAGCGGGCCAAGCACCCGCTGAGGGCCGGCCGCGGCATCGAAGTGGTGGAGCTGGGCATGCTGGTGGCCAGCGTCGAGAATCTGTGGAACCTGCTGCTCGCGGAAGGGCTGACCCCGGCCGGGGCCGAAAAGATCATGGCCGACCGCTATCGGGAGCTGACCCGCGAGGAGGTACCGGGCTATCGCGAGATGTTTCGGCACCTCGCGGAGGGCGAGGGCGGGGCCCTGGTGATGTGTTCGTTCGGCAAGGACCGCGCCGGCATCGCCTCGGCCCTGTTGCTGCACGCCCTGGGTGTACCCGCCGAACAGGTGGAAGCCGATTACCTGCTGTCGGCCACTGCCTATGCCGATTCGGCGGCGGCGATCGGCAAGTTCGAGCAGTTCTTCAACGCCCAGGGCCTGCCGGTCGATCCCGAGATCGTGCTACCCATCCTGGATGCCAGACCCCAGTACCTGCGCGTCGCCCTGGATCTGATCGACACCGAGGCCGGCAATATGGAGCGTTTCCTGGAGCGGGAGATGGGGCTCGACGCCGCGGGGCGCGAGCGGTTGATCGAGCGCTTCACCCAGGCCGATTGAGCCACCCACCCGGTTCGGCGCCACCGCCGCGCGGAGGGCGATGGCACCGGGTGAGCCGCCGACCGACCGGGATCACTCGTCGGCGGGAGCGTCCCCTTCCTCATCGTCGAGGGGCGCCAGAGGACCTGTGGTGGCGGCCACGGTATTGTTGTGGCCATTGCCCTTGCCGGTCAGGTACTCGTGGGTATGTTCCAGCAGCAGGGAGTCCGGATCCGCGGTCAGGTGCAGCGCCACGCCCCGCACCACGATGCGATCCGCAACGTCCCCGAAGTTGACCCTGAGGCTGAGCAGCAGGGCGCCGGGCGCGGGGTCGATGGCCTCCGCGAACGGCGCGGCGCTGTCCACGCAGACGGGGCCGGGGTCGAGCTGGTCGGTGCCGTCGTCGAGCAGTACCAGGGCGGTATCCGGCGGATCCTGCACCTGGGCCAGGCGGATCTGGCTGATGTGGCTGGTGGCGCTGGAGTATTCGTAGCAGACCCGGACTCCATCCACGAGGTAGCCCGGTGGTACCGGCACCGCGGTTTCGACCACTTTGTTGCCGCCGCCTTCGGCGTCCTCGCCCGTGGTGCTGGATTCGACGATCAGGCCCGACAGGCCGCCGCCCACTCCGGAGCTCACGGCGTTGAAGGATACCGAGACACTGGGGTCGCCGGCCTGCAGGCCGAGGTGGTCGATCCACAGCAGTTCGTCGGCCTGAACGGCGGGCGCTGCCAGCGCCAACGCTGCCGCCACGGCGGACAGCCGCAACCCGTTGCAACCTGATGATAACGACATTGGAGCCTCCCTGGGTGTTGTCGGTTGGTCCGGGCAACGTATCAGGTCGGTCTGCCGATTTGCAGGTAGCAATCTGCCGGAACTTGACGGCATTCAGGTTTCCGTTGCGCCACGGATCATGGATTCGCGATCGTGGCCCACTAGCGGTACCGCTGCCGGGCTCGCCAGGCATCCCGCAGTGCGTCACGGAACTCGGGTGCGGCGATCTCGATCAGCGCCCGCGCCCGGGCCGCGGTGTCCAGGTACCGCACGCTGGCGCTGCCGTATTCGGTGATGAAGATGTCCGCGTCGGTGCGCGGCACCGTGGCTACGGTAGCCTGCGCCAGGGCCGGCACGATACGAGAGCGGGCTCCGCCGATTGCGGTGGCCGGCAGGGCCACGATCGAGCGCCCGCCGCGGGCGCGCAGGGCGCCGCGGATGAAGTCCAGGCCGCCGCCGGTGCCACTGTGCTGGCGGCCATCGATCATTTCGGCATTGACCTGACCGAACAGATCCACCTCGATGGCGGAATTGATGGCGACGAAGTTGTCGATGCCGGCCAGCACGCCCTGGTCATGGGTGTAGTTCACCGGTCGCAGCAGCAGCTCCGGCGCCGATGTGGCCCAGGCGTAGGTGTCGGCGTCGCCGGCGACGAAGCCGGTCAGGATGTGGCCGCGGTCGATGGTCTTGCAGGCGCCGGTAATGACCCCGCGGCGGGCCAGGGCCGCGACGCCGTGGGCGATCATCCCCGAATGCACGCCGAGGTCGTTGTGCCCGGCCAGAGCCGCCAGGGCAGCATCCGGGACCGAGCCCACGCCCACCTGCAGGCAGTCGCCGTCGCGCACCCAGCGGGCGATCTCCGCGCCTATGGCGCGGGCAGTGGCGTCGATGGCAGGGGGCGGCTCCGCGCCGGGCGGTCGTTCCACCGCTACCGCATAGTCGATGCTGTCCAGCGCCACCGTCGGACAGCCTGGCAGTATCGGTAACGCAGTGTTGATTTCGGCGATGATCCGCTTTGCGCGGGGCAGCACCGCCGGTGCGAAATCCACCCGCAGGCCGAAGGCGCAGCGGCCGCGGGCGTCCGGCGAGGCGAGCTGAAGCATGGCAATGTCGAAGGGCTCCCGGCCCAGCCAGTCGTAGATGGCGCGGTACTGGAGGGGCACCAGACCGATGCGGCCCGCCGCGTGGAGTTCCCGCAGCCCCGGGGTGAGCATGCAGGTCAGCAATCGCGAGTCGGGATGGACGTCGGCGAAGGGTGTGGGACGGGCACCCGGAAACACGGCGCCCACATAGGTCACGCCGGCACTGGCGTCGGGCCGCGCGCGCAGTGCCCGGCCCAGGCTACGGGGCTCCGCGGCGCCGCCGGCGACGAATACCCGGGCTCCGGGGCGCAGCAGTCCGGCTACTTCTTCGGGGCGGATCCAGCGCGGCATGGTCGCGATCTCCGGGCCGTCACCGGACGCAGGTTCCGCGGCCCGCGCTTGCCACCGGTGCGCCACTGTTACGGGCTCTGGGCTTGCGGCCGGGCTTCGCCGCGTTCACTGATCTCCGACGGCGTGACAAAGGCCTGTTCGACTTTATCATCGGTCGATGGCAAATGGTGCGCTGGGGCCTCGCAGTTCCGCAAGTCGAACGCGCAACGCCTGCAGCCGGTCCCGGTCTCAGGCCAGCGCCATGTTTTCCCAGGTGGCGAGATCCGCGCGACCAGGTCCGGCGTTCCCAGCGCGCACAGCTGACTGGCGAGGCCATTTCCAGTGTCAAGCGGTTCCAGCGGCCGCTGGAGCAGGCGGCCGCGCTGGCGGACGAGGCCGTGCCGGAAGCCTGCGATGGCTATGCCTCGTGCCCACCGGCAACCGCACGCGGCCGGGTCATCCTTGTGGAGTTCGTCTACGGCGGCAAAGTGACACCGAGTCCCGTTCGATCCCAGGCGTGAGTGGCTCAGCTTGTGGTGGTTGAAAAAGCATTTCCTGCCGTTGCTATACTGGAACGCCATGCTCAAGGATCCCCACTGAGGCATCCCGCACAAACCGTGCGCGGCGCTGATAGCTGACTTGGCGGAGAATCGCGGGCAACCGAAGCGCGGCAATCACGATATGGCAGTCATCGGCCACGATGTCCCGTTGATGATCCGCGATCGCGATTCACATCACAATTCACGACCACGGCAATTTCATGCAGGTCCGCCTGAAACGCGCCTATGAGGAGCCGTCAAAGCAAGATGGCACCCGTGTCCTGGTTGACCGCGTCTGGCCGCGTGGCCTGAAAAAGGAAGACGCACACATCGATCATTGGCTGCGTGATATCGCACCAAGTACGGAGCTACGCAAATGGTTCGGTCACGACCCGGACAAGTGGTGGCAGTTCAGGCAGCGCTATTTCCGTGAATTGAGCAGAAACCACCCCGCGGTCGACGAGATACGGCACCTGGCCGACAAGGGCCGGGTGACACTGGTCTTCAGCGCCAGAGACGAACGTCACAATAACGCTGTGGCGCTGAAGGAATACCTGCAGCAGTCATCCTGAGCGAACCGCCCTCCCCGGACAGTTTGCCACCGCCGATCGTCGCTGCATGATGGCGGAATGATTTTTCCCTCAACCTGAACTCATAGCATCGTCCGGGCCGAATACGGCATCCTGAATTATTGCGCCTCTTTTGAAATCCGAGTGAGCTATGGTCCAGCCTGATGTACGGAGGCGGCATCAGAACAAGGTATTCGCCGGAGGTTCGGGAACGGGCTGTTCGGATGGTGCCGGATCGCCAGGGGGAGTACGAGTCGCAGTGGGCGGCGATCGGTGCGATGCTCCAGGCGGCACAGGGTCGACGGGCTGGCCAGGGTCTCGACCCGTGATCGCGGTTTGCAGCGCCAGATCATTGCGCAGCTCGTGGTGGTCGTTCAGGTCCTCATAGCCCAGCGCCAGCGCATAGACTCGTTGCCGCAACAGCTCCAGCAGGGAGTGTTCGCAGCTGGCCTGTCGGCGATTATCCCCGATGACTTTGGCCGCTGCCTGGGTCAGCCCCATTTGCCGATCGACCTG
>CAJXRS010000016.1 GCA_913060555.1 uncultured Gammaproteobacteria bacterium
CCTCCGACGACAAACGAACCACGTAGCGCTTCTTCATTCCACCACCTCTCAATAGTTTGCCGAATACTATTGAGGAAACAGCTTAACATCCGAAAGGATCAAGCGGGTGGACTACTAGTGGGCCACGTGGCCCACTAGTGCTCTTCGTGGAAGCGCTCGGCGATCAGTGCCGCCAGCGCCGCACAGGCTTCGTCTTCATCGCTGCCGTCGAAATGAAACTCCAGGGTGGTGCCCTGGCTGGCGGCGAGCAGCATCAGCGACATCACGCTCTTGGCGTCCACCAGACGGCTATCGCGGCCGACGCGGATGGCACAGGAAAAGCGGCCCGCGGTGGCGGCGAGCTTGGCGGCGGCCCGAGCGTGCAGGCCGAGCTTGTTGATGATGGTGAGTTGGCGGCAGATCATGATCCTATCAATCCCCAGGCTCTGGCTTGCTGTCAAGCCGTGGTTAGTCCCCGCGCCCGATGTGGTCTACTCGGTCTGTAGTTCCCGGTGCTGGGCCTGGATGTTGATCCTCAGATAGCAGAACTGCCGCGCCAATTGGTTGCACAGGTAGACCGAGCGGTGCTGGCCGCCGGTGCAGCCGATGGCGATGGTCAGGTAACTGCGATTGCTGGCGAGGAATGCCGGGATCCAGCGCGCCAGGAAACCATTGAGGTCGGCGAGCATGGCGGCTACCTCGATTTGCGACTCCATGAATTCGATCACCGGATGGTCGTTGCCGGTGAGGGGGCGCAACTCGGGGACCCAGTGCGGGTTGGGCAGACAGCGGACGTCGAACACGAAGTCGGCATCTTCGGGCACGCCCTTCTTGAAGGCAAAGGACTGGAACAGGACCGCGGTGACTCCCGCTGAATCCGGCGCGATCTGCTTGGTGATCAGGTCGCGCAACTGATGCAGGGTCATGTTGGAGGTGTCGATGCGGCGGTCGGCGACCTCGATGATGGGATCCAGGATCCGGGCTTCCAGACCGATAGCCCTTTTCAGGTTCACCGTATCGGAGCTCAGCGGGTGGCGGCGGCGAGTTTCGCTGAAGCGCCGGATCAGGGTGCGCGGGCTGGCATCGAGGAAGATCACCTCGCACTGCACGCCCTTGGCACGCAGGGCGTCGAGAATTCCGGGAAACCTGTCCAGGCTGCCCGCCAGGTTGCGGACATCGATGCCCACCGCGATTCGCGACGGCAGCTCCACCTCCAGATCCCGTTGTTCGAACAATCCGGAAAGCATCCCGGCGGGCAGGTTGTCGATGCAGGTGAAACCCAGGTCTTCCATGACGTGCAGCGCGGTGCTCTTGCCCGAGCCCGAGCGCCCGCTGACGACGACCAGGCGTTTGTTGGCGGCGGCTGGCGGCATGGTCAGGCGCTGGCGACCGCTCTCCGATAGAGGTCTTCATCAGAGCCGCAGCGACGTAATTGGCTGCGCACTTCCGGGTCTTCCAGCAGTGCGGCGATGGCGGCCAGGGTTTGCAGATGCTCATCGTTCTGCTCGTCTGGAACCACCAGCGCGAACACCAGATCGACGGGCACGTTGTCCACGGCGTCAAAGTCGACCGGTTGTTCCAGTTTGAGCAGCACACCGGTGATGCGGTCGCATCCGGGCAGCCGGCAATGGGGGATCGCGATGCCCTCGCCGATGCCGGTGCTGCCCAGGCGTTCGCGCTCCAGCAGCGCTTGATACAGGGCGTCTGCGTCGATGCAGGAGGCGTGTCGCGCGAGAAACGAGGACACGAATTCCAGCACCCGCTTCTTGCTCACCGCGGCGGCGTTGCAGTAGGTGGCGTCCGGGGTCAACAGCTGTGCTATGTTCATCTCGGTAACTAGTGCCCCCGCAGCCGTTCCTTGCGCTTGATCAGTTGGCGATCCAGCTTGTCCGCCAGGGCGTCGATCGCGGCGTACAAATCTTCGTGCTCGCTGTTGGCAAAGAGTTCGGTGCCGTCGGCGTGCACCTTGGCCTCTGCCTTCTGCACCAGTTTTTCGACCGAGAGGATCACCGCCACCTGGGTGATGCGATCGTTGTGTCGCTCCAGCCGGGCGAGCTTGTTTCTCACATAGTCGCGAATCGGATCGGTCAGTTCCAGATGATGGCCGCTGATGGTCAATTGCATGCTTTGCTCCTGTGGGCCGGTCTCAGAGGTTGCGCTTGAAGCGCTTGCGATCGCCCGACGAAGGTATGTTCAGGCTCTCGCGGTACTTGGCCACGGTGCGCCGGGCGATCTGGATGCCCAGGTCCTGCAGCAGCGCGGTGATACGGCTGTCGCTGAGCGGACGTTCCCGGCTTTCCCCGGCGATCATCTTCTTGATCATGGCGCGGATCGCCGTCGACGAGCATTCCCCGCCCGCGGCGGTGTTGACGTGGCTGGAAAAGAAATACTTCAGTTCGAAGATACCCCGGGGCGTGTCGATGTACTTTTGCGTGGTGACCCGGGAGATGGTGGATTCGTGCAGTTGCAACTGGGTGGCAATGTCGGCCAGCACCATGGGTTTCATGCCCTCCGGGCCCTTGTCGAGAAAACCCTGCTGCATTTCGACGATGCAGTGCGCGACCCGCAGCAGGGTCTCGTTGCGGCTCTCCAGGCTACGCAGGAACCAGCGCGCCTCCTGCAGATTATCGCGCAGATAACGGTTGTCCGGGCTGTTGTCGGCGCGCTGTACCTGGCTGGCGTAGTAGGAGTTGATGCAGAGCCGGGGTGTGAACTCGGTATTCAGGGTGACCAGCCAGCGGCCATCCTTCTTGCGCACGCTGACATCCGGGTTGACATAGCCCTCTTCGGGCGCGCTGATGCTGTCGCCCGGGCGCGGTGACAGGCTCTGGATCAGGCGCACGCCGGCGCGCAGCGCAGCTTCGGGTATGCCCAGGCGCCGGGCGAGATCGGTGTGGTCATCCTCGGCGATCGCGTTCAGATGCCCTTTCACCAGTTCCCGTGCGAGGTCGCGGTGGGGGGTGTCTTCGCTCAGTTGATTGAGCTGAATCGACAGGCATTCCCGCAGATCGGCCGCGGCGACGCCGGGGGGGTCGAACTGCTGTACCCGATGCAGGACCGCGAGAATTTCTTCGCGCTCGAACGGTTGGCCGTCTTGTCCGCTACAACTCTGTTGCAGTTCCTCCACGCTCAGCGACAGCAAACCGTCATCGTTCACGGCGTCGATCACCGCGGTGGCGATGAGGCGATCCTCGTCCGACATCGGGGTCAGGTTGAGCTGCCAGTAGAGGTGATCGCGGAGCGATTCGGTGACGCTGTGGAAACTCTCGAAGTCGGGTAGTTCGCGCTGCGGGCCGCTGGCGGCGGTGGTCTGGTAGATATCTTCCCAGCGGGCATCGACCGGTAGCTCCTCGGGGATCTCCTGGTTCCAGGACTCATCCACGGTGTTGGTGTCCGGCGCTTCGGTCTCTGCCGTCTCGGTTTCCTCTGGGGCGATTTCGTCGGCCAGTTCGAGGAGGGGGTTGGTGCACAGGGCCTGCTGGATCTCCTGCTGCAACTCCAGGGACGAAAGCTGCAAGAGCTTGATGGCCTGCTGCAGCTGCGGCGTCATCGACAGCTGGTGGCCGAGCTTGAGATGCAGGCTTTGTTTCATGCGCGGGTGCCGGACACGCGGCTTCCTGGACCGCACTCAGTGTAGCGCCGGGCGGATGCGCGTTCAAATGCCCAAGCAATAAACATACCGGCGTCTTGCCCCGGGCCGCTAGAGCGCAAAGTGTTCGCCCAGGTACACCCGGCGAACCTGGGGGTCGGCGAGAATCGTCGTCGGATCGCCCTGGGCGATGGTGCGCCCGCAGTCGACGATATAAGCGCGCTCGCAGATGTCCAGGGTTTCACGGACATTGTGATCAGTGATCAGGATGCCGATGCCCTTGCCCCGCAGGTGGCGAATGATGTCCTTGATGTCGTTGACGGAAATCGGATCGACACCGGCGAAGGGTTCGTCGAGGAGAATGAACTTGGGCTCCATGGCCAGCGCTCGGGCGATCTCCACGCGGCGCCGTTCCCCGCCGGAAAGGCTGATCCCCAGGTTGCCGCGCAGATGGCTGATGTGAAATTCGGCGAGCAGCTCCTCGGCCCGTTGGCGGCGTTGGCTGCGGTTCAGGTCCCGACGTGTTTCCAGCACCGCGAGCAGATTGTCCGCGACGCTGAGCTTGCGGAATACCGAGGGTTCCTGGGGCAGATAGCCCACCCCCTGGCGTGCCCTGCCGTGCATGGGCAGGGCGGTGAGATCCCGGTCGTCGATGAGGATGCGGCCGCGGTCCTGGCCTACCAGGCCCACCACCATGTAGAAGCAGGTGGTCTTGCCGGCGCCGTTGGGGCCCAGCAGGCCGACGACTTCGCCGCTGGCGACGGATAGCGAGACATCGCTGACCACCACCCGTTTGCGGTAGGACTTGGCGAGATGCTCGGCTCGCAGTTCGGCCATCAGGGCTGTTCCTGCGCCTTTTCGGGCGGGATCACCATGCGGATCCGGCGGTTGGTCTCATCGCCCCGCGCGCGGATCTGTTCCCTGGTGATGTCATAGGTCACATGTTCGCCTTCGAGGATGGAGCCCTGCTGCTCGATTCGCGCCGCGCCAGTCAGCACCAGCAGTTCCTCGGCCATGTGGTAGTCGATGGTCCTGGCGTCCGCGGTCACCGGCTGTTTGTCGGGTTGCGGTTGCTGCCGATAGTGGGCCGGTTCGCCTTCGCAGACGATGCGCGCGACCTTGCCGTCGGCGAAGTACACGGTGACCTTGTCGGCTTCGATGTGCAGGCTGCCCTGGTCGATCACCACAGTGCCCGTGTAGGTGAGAATGCCTTTGCTGTCGTCGCGGCTGGCGCTGTCGGACTCGACCCGGATCGGCTGGTCGTTGTCCGCCGCCAGCGCCAGCGCCCAAGCAGGCAGCAGCAAGAGCAGCACTGCACAGAGGCGTGTAAAGGATTTATCGAGGCTGGTGGACACTGCGTACCTGGGACAAGAGCCGATAGGTCTGCTGCTCGAGATCGGCATCCAGGCCCACGGCTTCGGTGGTGGAGGAGGGGGAGCGCAGGACGAGCGCCCGATCGGTCCGTAGCTGGCTGCTATCCGGGTAGTACAGCAACTTTGAAGTGCTCAATTCGTTCCTACCCTGGGGTCCGTCCCGCCAGACCACGACCTGATCGTGCAGCTCGACGTGGCGCTCGACATTGTGGAGCACGCCGGTGTTGGCCTTCAAGTGCCAGGGCCCGTCCCCGTCCGCGGCTTCCGCCAACAGGCGGGGAGCGGCGAGTATCAGCTGGTCGCGGGATTCGAAGTAGGAGCCGCGGTCGGCGGTGAGCCGGTAGGCGAGTCGTCCGTCCTGGTCGAACCTGCGGGTCAGGGTGTTGGTCATGTAACTGTCCGCGGTCGGCAGTTGCGGCGCTCCGGGGCGATCGCGGCTGCTCAGCAGCTCCGGGATCCGGTCCCAGAGCAGCAGGAAGGCGAGCAGCACCGCGGCCGCGGTCAGACCCAGCAAGCGGTTCTTCACGGGCCGGGTTCCAGCAGGTCGTCGCGGCCCTGGGCGCGGAGAATGAATTCCACAGCCTCCCGGGCGGCGCCCGCGCCGCCCGGGAGGCTGGCGCGCCAGTCCGCCCGCGCTGCCACCGCCGGTGCGGCGTCGGCCACTGTCATGCCCAGTCCCACGGCCAGCATTGCCGGCAGGTCGGGGAGATCGTCGCCCATGTAGGCGACTGCGCTCAGGTCGTTGACCCATTGCGGGAAGGCCGCCGCCAGCAGTTCACGCAGCGCCTGGAGCTTGTCCTCTCGGCCCAGCAGCAGGTGCTCGATGCCGAGTTCGGCGGCGCGGCGCTCGACGCTCGGCGAGCGCCGCCCGGTGATGATGCCCGCCTGGATGCCGGCACGCTGCAGCAGCTTGATGCCCAGGCCGTCGCGAACGTGAAAACTCTTGTACTCGCCGCCGTCGTCGCGGTAGTGCAGGCGGCCGTCGGTGAGCACGCCGTCGACGTCGAAAATCACCAGCCGGATCGCCCCGGCCGCGGTTGCTGCCGTCATACCACGCCCGCCCGGAGCAGGTCGTGCATGTGCACCACCCCGGCGGGGTGATTGTTGTCGGTGACGACGAGGGCGGTGATGCGATGATTTTCCATTACCGCCAGGGCTTCCGCGGCCAGCATCTCCGTGGGTACGGTCTTGCAACCCCGGGTCATGACCTCGCCGACCCGGGCGACATTGATGTCGACCTGCTGATCGAGGGCGCGCCGCAGGTCGCCGTCGGTGAAGACACCGAGTAGTTCGTCGCGGGCGTCGACCACGGTGGTCAGGCCGAAGCCCTTTTCGGTCATCTCCAGCAGGGCCTGGCGCAGCGGCCGGTCCTGGGTCACCCGGGGGACTTCGGGGCCGGAGTGCATGATGTCGCCGACCTTCAGCAACAGCCGCCGGCCCAGCTTGCCGCCCGGGTGCGAGAAGGCAAAATCCTCGGCGCTGAAGCCGCGCTTTTCGAGCAACGCCACCGCCAGGGCGTCGCCCATCACCAGGGTGACCGTGGTGCTGGTGGTCGGCGCCAGGCCCAGGGGGCAGGCCTCCTGGGGAACGCTGATGTCGAGATGCACATCGGCGGATCTGGCCAGCTGCGACTGCGGCGCACCGGTCATGGCGATCAGCGGGATCCCGAGCCGCTTGAGCAGGGGGATCAGGGTGGTGATCTCGGCAGTCTCGCCGGAGTTGGAGATGGCGATCACCAGGTCTTCGCGAGTGATCATGCCCAGGTCGCCGTGGCTGGCCTCTCCCGAATGCACGAAGAACGCCGGAGTGCCGGTGCTGGCCAGGGTCGCGGCGATCTTGTTGCCGATGTGGCCGGATTTGCCCATGCCGGTGACGATCGCCCGACCGCGGCAGGCGAGCAGCAATTCACAGGCAGCAACGAAGTCGGCGCCGATCCGCTCAGCCAGCTGACGCACTGCAGTGGCTTCGAGTGCGATGGTGCGCCGCGCCGATGCGATGGGATCGATATCCCGCATGAAGAGGTCGCTTCATGGGTGGCGGGTGGGCGCCGATTATAGCTGGCAGCGTCAGCCGCGGTCGATCCCGGGCGGCGGCGAAACGGCGGCAAAGGTACTATCAAAGGTGCTATAGTGCCGGCCCCGAAATTGCGGCCGGCGTCGCGATCCCAGCCGCGGACATCCGGCTCGCCGGTGGCGCCAAATGCCGCCCTGCCGCAGAGGATCAGCCATGGACATTGATGCCATCAGGGAACGCCTGTGTGATGCGCTCGAGGGCTGCGAGGTGCGGGTCAGCGGCGAGGGCAACCACCTGGGCGTGGTGGCCGTCGGCGAGTTGTTTGACGGCTTGCGACCGGTACAGCGCCAGCAGCGCGTGTATGCGGCGCTCAAGGAGCTGATCGCCGCCGGCGAAGTGCATGCGGTGCAGATCAAGGCCTACACCCCGAAAGAGTGGCAGGCGCGCTGAGCGGCCCGGCGGTTCGCGGGCCCCACCATCGGGCGAGTGCTGAATGGACAAGTTGCTGATTTCCGGCGGTACGCCGCTGAGCGGTCAGATCCGCATTTCCGGTGCCAAGAACGCCGCGCTGCCCATCCTCGCCTGCACGCTGCTGGCGGACGAGCCGGTGACCGTTGCCAATATCCCTCACCTGCACGATATCACCACCATGATCGAGCTGCTCGGCTGCATGGGGGTGTCCGTGGTGCTCAAGGAGCACATGAGCGTCGAGGTGGATTCCTCTACCCTGAAGACGCGCACTGCGCCCTATGACCTGGTCAAGACGATGCGGGCGTCGATTCTGGTGCTGGGCCCCCTGCTGGCCCGTTACGGCGAGGCCCGGGTTTCTTTTCCCGGTGGCTGCGCGATCGGCAGCCGGCCGGTGGACCTGCACCTGCGGGGGCTGGAGGCGCTCGGTGCCGAGATCCAAATCAGCGGCGGTTACATCGATGCCCGCGTCCGGGGGCGGTTGCGCGGCGCCCATATCCTCATGGACACAGTGACCGTGGGCGGCACCGAGAACCTGATGATGGCCGCTTGCCTGGCCGAGGGCCGCACCCTGATCGAAAATGCGGCCCGGGAGCCCGAGATCGTGGATCTGGCCAACTGCATCAACGCCCTGGGCGGGCGGGTGAGCGGGGCCGGGACCGATACCCTGGTGATCGACGGTGTCGAGCGTCTGCGCGGCGGGCACTACACCATCATGCCCGATCGCATCGAGACCGGGACCTATCTCGCGGCCGCGGCCGCCACCGGCGGCCGGGTGCTGCTCAAGAATACGGACCCCCACATCCTGGAAGCGGTGCTGCTCAAGCTGGGCGAGACCGGTGCGCAGATCGATACCGGCCCGGACTGGATCTCGCTGGATATGGGTGGTCGTCGCCCACGCGCAGTCAATTTGCGCACCGCCCCCTACCCAGCGTTTCCTACCGACATGCAGGCGCAGATCACCGCGGTCAATGTGGTCGCCGAAGGTGTGGGCACGGTCACCGAGACCATCTTCGAAAACCGGCTCATCCAGACCCACGAGCTGAACCGGATGGGCGCAAATATCGTGCTGCAGGGCAATACCGCGATCATTACAGGAGTGCCCAGACTGCAGGGTGCCCCGGTGATGGCATCGGATCTGCGCGCCTCGGCGAGTCTGGTCATTGCCGGCTTGGTAGCGGAGGGAGAGACGATAGTGGAAGGCATCTACCACATCGATCGCGGTTACGAATGTATCGAGGAAAAACTGCAGCAGCTCGGCGCGCGCATCCGTAGGGTGCCGGGCTAGCAACCGGGACCAGGAGCTGGACATGGAGCCACGACAAACGCTGACGCTTGCAGTCACCAAAGGGCGAATCCTCGCCGAGGCCTTGCCTTTGCTGGCGCGGATCGGCATTCGTCCCGCCGAGGAAATCGAAGCCAGCCGCAAGCTGGTATTCGATACCAGCCTACCCGGCCTGCGCCTGCTGGTGCTGCGCGGCTCGGACGTGCCCACCTATGTACAGTTCGGCGCCGCAGATCTCGGTATCGCCGGCAAGGACATGCTGATGGAGCACGGTGGTGACGACTGCTATTACGAGCCGGTGAATCTGGGCATCGCCCGCTGCCGGCTGATGACCGCCGCTCCGCTCGGCGCCGAGCCCAAGGCGGGGCGACTGCGGATCGCCACCAAATACGTCAATGTCGCGCGCCGCTACTATGCCGCCCAGGGGCGGCAGGTGGATATCATCAAGCTCTACGGCGCGATGGAACTGGCGCCGGTGATGGGCCTGGCCGATGAAATCGTCGACATCGTGGACACCGGTTCCACTCTGACCGCCAACCATCTAGAAGCGCGGGAGCTGATCGCCTGGATCAGCTCCCGGCTGATCGTCAACAAGGGTGCCCTGAAGACCAAGTACGCACTCATCCAACCGCTGATCGATCACTTGAGGCAGACACCGGAGCCGGTGCAGTGAGCCGAGTCCCGGTGCCTTTGCTGGACAGCCGAGCAGCGGATTTCACGGCGCGGCTCGATGCCCTGCTGGACTGGGAGGCGGTCGCCGACCCGGGTCTGGAACGCAGGGTCGCGGAGATCCTTGCCGACGTGCGCCGACGCGGCGACGCCGCCCTGGTGGAATACACCAACCGCTTGGATCGCCGCGATCTGACCGCTGCCGCCGAGCTTGAGGTGCCGCGCTCGGCGCTGGGCGACGCCCTGGCCGGATTGGTTGCTGAGGAACGCGCTGCACTGGCCGCCGCCGCCGAGCGTATCCGCGACTTCCACCGCCGCCAGAAGCAGGAGTCCTGGGACTACCTGGACGCCCAGGGCAACCGCCTGGGCCAGCGGGTCACCCCCCTGGCGCGGGTGGGGATCTATGTGCCGGGAGGCAAGGCCAGCTATCCCTCGTCGGTGCTGATGAATGCCATTCCGGCCCGGGTCGCCGGCGTCGACGAGATTCTCATGGCGGTGCCCGCGCCCGGGGGCGAGCTGCACCCCATGGTGCTGGCCGCCGCGGCGCTGTCCGGGGTCGATCGGGTGTTCACCCTGGGCGGTGCCCAGGCGGTCGCCGCCTTCGCTTTCGGCACCGAGACGATCCCCGCGGTGGACAAGATCGTGGGCCCCGGCAATGCCTATGTGGCCGCCGCCAAGCGTCAGGTGTTCGGCCGCGTCGGCCTGGATATGGTCGCCGGCCCCTCGGAAGTGCTGGTGATCTGCGACGGTTGCGCCGAGCCCGACTGGATCGCCATGGACCTCTTCTCCCAGGCCGAGCACGACCCCCTGGCACAGGCCATCCTGCTCACTCCGGACGCGGATTTCCGCGACCGGGTCGCGGCGAGCATCGCGCGCCTGCTGCCCACCATGGAGCGGCGCGAAGTGATCGCCGCGGCGCTCGCCGGCCGCGGGGCCCTGGTCCTGGTCCGCGATCTCGAGGAGGCCGTGGCACTGGCCAACCGCATCGCGCCCGAACACCTGGAGCTGGCGGTCGCCGATCCCGAGCGCTGGCAGGCGGAGATCCGCAATGCCGGTGCCCTGTTCCTCGGCCGCCATACCCCGGAGGCGATCGGCGATTACTGCGCGGGGCCCAGCCATGTGCTGCCCACCTCCGCGACCGCGCGCTTTTCGTCGCCGCTGGGCGTCTATGACTTCGAGAAGCGAACCTCGATCATCGGCTGCTCGGCCGCCGGCGCCGCCGGGCTTGCCGAGATCGCCGAGATACTGGCGCGCTGCGAGTCGCTGACCGCCCACGCCCGCTCCGCCAGATATCGCTCGGGCCGAGCTGATGACCAGTAGTTACTGGAGTCCGGTGGTTCGCGACCTGGCTCCCTATGTGCCGGGCGAACAGCCACGCGGTCTGGATATCGTCAAGCTCAACACCAACGAAAATCCCTATCCGCCCTCGCCACGGGTACTGGAGGCAGTGCGCGCCGCTGCCGACGAGCGCCTGCGGCTGTACCCGCCGCCGGAGGCGGATGATCTGAAGGCGGTGATCGCGGCCCATCACGGCTTGGAAATCGATCAAGTGTTCGTCGGCAACGGCTCCGACGAGGTGCTCGCCCATGCGTTTTTCGCCCTCCTCAACCATGGCCGGCCGCTGCTGTTTCCGGATCTGACCTACAGCTTCTATCCTGTGTACTGCCGGCTGTATGGCATCCCCTGGCGGGAGGTGCCGTTGACCGCGGACTACGCCATCGATATCGCCGATTACCGGGGTGACATTGGCGGCATCGTCATTGCCAACCCCAATGCGCCCACCGGCCGCGCCCTGCCGGTGAGCGACATCGAGGCGCTGCTGGCGTCGCATCCCGGGGTGGTGGTGTTGGTCGACGAGGCCTATGTGGATTTCGGCGCCGACTCGGCGATCGGCCTGATCGCCCGCCATCCCAACCTGCTGGTGGTGCAGACGCTGTCCAAGTCCCGGGCGTTGGCCGGGCTCCGGGTCGGTTTTGCGGCGGGCCACCGCGAGCTGATCGAAGCCCTCGACCGGGTCAAGAACAGTTTCAATTCCTATCCCCTGGATCGCCCGGCGATCGCCGGCGCCATCGCCGCCTTCGCCGACGAGGGCTATTTCCAGACCCAGCGCCGGCGCATCATCGCCAGCCGCGAAGCCCTGGTGGCGGCGCTTTCCGGGTTGGGCTTCGAGGTGCTGCCCTCGGCGGCCAATTTCCTGTTTGCCCGCCACCCGCAGCGCGACGGCGGGACGCTGTTCCAGGCGCTGCGCGGGCAGGGGGTGCTGGTGCGTCATTTCGATCGGCTGCGTACCCATCAGTTTTTGCGCATCACCGTGGGTACGGAAGCGCAGAACGCGCGCCTGCTAGAAGTGCTGGAGACTTTGCTTACTGAGGCGTAGGACGGGTGCCGACCGTGGTCGTGATCGACAGCGGATTCGTGCCGCGCAGCACGCGCAGGCGCACCGGTTCGCCGGGTTGGAGTTCGGCGATCAGGTTGGTGCTGTAGGCGCCGTCGAGCACCGGCTCGCCGTTGATGTGGGTGATGACGTCGCCGGTCTGGACGCCGCCCGCGGCAGCCGGGCTGTCGGGCTGGACCTCGACCACCACCAGCGCGCTCGGCGGTGACAGGCCCAGCGCCCGCGACGCTTCCGGCGCCAGCTGTTGCACCTGCACGCCCAGCCAGCCGCGCACCACGCGGCCGTGGCGAATGATGTCTTCCAGCACCTTGATCGCGGTCTTGACCGGGATCGCGAAGCTGATCCCCTGGGACGTCCCGCTTTCCAGCATCGCGGTGTTGATGCCGATCAGGTTGCCATAGGCGTCGGTCAGGGCACCGCCCGAGTTGCCGCGGTTGATGGCGGCGTCGGTTTGCAGGAAGTTCTCATAGGTGTTGAGACCGAGTCCGCGACCGATGGCGCTGATGATGCCCTGGGAGACCGACTGCCCCAGGCCGAAGGGATTGCCGATCGCGAGCACCACATCGCCGACCCGCGCCTGGGAGGAGTTGCCCACGGGGATGGCATTGAGGCCGTCGAGCTCCACCCGCAGCACTGCGAGATCGGTCTCCGGATCCGAGCCCACCGCCCTGGCCTGGGCCTCGCGGCCGTCCGGCAGCAACACGAGAATTTCGTCGGCACCGGAGATCACGTGGTGGTTGGTGAGGATGTAGCCGTCGCCGCTGACGACTACCCCGGAGCCCAGCGAACTCTCCATGCGCTGCTGTTGAGGCCGCGCACTCTGATCGAAGAAGCGGCGGTAGAAGGGATCGTCGAGCAGCGGGTGGCGTCGTTCGTGCAGCAGTTTGCGGGTATAGATGTTGACTACCGAGGGCGCTGCCCGCCGCACCGCGGTGGCGTAGGAGGCGGGCTCCTCGGGAAACGCCGACAGGGTCTGTTGGGGGCCGCTCAGGGAGGCCAGTCTGGCCTCGGCCGGGGGCGGTGGCAGCCGCCACAACACCAGCGCGGCGATCGCCAGGCCCAGGGCGATCGGCCAGGCCAGATAGCGCAACAGGGCCATGGGCGTTCGTTTTCCTGCGTGGGGCGGGCGCGCTATTATGTCACGTCATTTCTGTGCCGCGGCGATCCCCGATCGCGCGGTGCCCGATCGCTGAGCCGGAGTAACCCATGACCGCACTGGTAAAACCCCATGGCGCCGATGCGCTGAAACCCCTGTTGCTCGAAGGTGAAGCCTTGGCGGAGGCGCGCGCGCGCGCGGCCGGCCTGCCGCAGATCCGCCTCAGCTCCCGGGAGGTCGGCGATCTGATCATGCTGGGCATCGGTGGCTTTACGCCGCTGGAGGGTTTCCTGGGTGCCGACGACTGGCGCAGCGTCTGCGACGACCTGTGCCTCACCAACGGCCTGTTCTGGCCCATCCCGATCACCCTGTCGACGGATGCGGGCACCGCCAGCGGCCTGCAAGGGGGCGATGAGGTGGCCCTGGTCGATGGTGAGAGCGGTGAGCTGATGGGCGCCATGCGCCTTGCCGAACAGTACCGGATCGACAAGGAACACGAGTGCCGGGAGGTATTCCGGACCGCAGATCCGGCGCACCCGGGGGTGAAGATGGTGCTGGAACAGGGCGAGGTCAATCTGGCCGGTCCGGTGCAGGTATTCTCCCAGGGTGGTTTCCCCGCGGCCTACCCGGACATCTACATGACGCCGGCGCAGACTCGTGCGCTGTTCGAACGCAACGGCTGGTCCACGGTGGCGGCATTCCAGACCCGCAATCCCATGCATCGTTCGCACGAGTACCTGGCCAAGATCGCCATCGAGATCTGTGACGGGGTGCTGGTGCACTCGCTGCTGGGCAAGCTCAAGCCCGGAGACATTCCCGCCGAGGTGCGCCAGGAGGCGATCGCGGTGCTGCTGAAAAACTACTTTCGCTCCAATACCGTGGCGCAGTCGGGCTACCCGCTAGACATGCGCTACGCGGGACCCCGGGAGGCGCTGCTGCACGCGCTGTTCCGGCAGAACTACGGCTGTTCGCACCTGATCGTCGGCCGCGACCATGCCGGCGTGGGGGATTACTACGGGCCCTTCGACGCCCATCACATCTTCGACGAGATCCCGGCCGACGCCCTGCTCACCAAGCCGCTCAAGATCGACTGGACCTTCTGGTGCCATCGCTGCGGCACCATGGCCTCGGAGCGCACCTGCCCCCACGACGCCGCCGACCGGGTGCTGGTTTCCGGCACCAAGTTGCGCAAGGCGTTGTCGGAAAATGGCAGCGTGGATCCCAACTTCTCGCGCCCCGAAGTGCTGGAGGTGCTGCGCCGCTATTATGCGGGGTTGGATTCAGGCACTGCGCCGGCGGTGTAACTCAAGGGCCACTCCGCCCGCTGACTCCGGGGCAGCCGGCCTCAGCCAACCCTATAGGTGGGGTCGTCATCCTCCACGAGCTGCAGCTGCGAGCGGTCGGCGGTGGCGCCCTCCGCAGCGGCACGCCCATCGCCGGATGCCTTCCGGCTCGGTGCGTAATCCCTGGGCGGCTGGGTTTCCGGTCCGGCGCCGCCGCGCCGGCCGATACGGTTGCCGAGATCTTCGCCCACCAGCTGGTCTGCGCCCGTAGCGAGCTGGTCGCGTAGCTGATCGAGGGCGCGATCCAGTTCGGCGCTCAGTTGCGCGGTGCGCTCGAAATGCTCGGCGACCTGGCTTTCGTAGAGTTGCAGCCGCTGGTCACGGGTGCGCAACTGGTCGGAAAACCGCACCTGGGGGCCGCCGCGCCGGGCGAGAATCCGACCCAGAGCCACGCCGGCGATCAGGCCGAGCAGCAGCGCGGCGACAGCCAGGAAAATTGCTGTTTGGGTCATTGCACACTCCGGCCTGGGGCCCGGTAAGGGGAGCGAATTCTAGCGCCGATGCCCGGGCGCGTCGATCGCGGGGACAACTGTTTTATCATGGCGAGCTGATGAATTGCAGAGGCACCTCCATGGCCGAGCGAGAGCAGATTGCCAGCATCCCGGGTCCGGCCGCTGCCATCGAGGTATGCCGCCGGCCGCCGGCAGAGGCAGGCGGGGATTGGGTAGCGGTCATCGCGCATCCACACCCGCTGTACGGCGGCAGCATGGACAACAAGGTGGTCACCACCCTGGCGCGCATGTACAACCGCTTGGGGGCAACCGCGGTGCGGTTCAATTTCCGCGGTGTCGGCGGCAGTGGTGGCGCGCACGACCAGGGCCGCGGCGAGGTGGAGGATCTGCTGGTGGTGGCGCGCTGGGCGTTGGATTGCCAGCCCGGCGCCCAGCTGCTGCTGGCGGGTTATTCGTTCGGCTCCGCGGTGGCGGCGGCCGCCGCCGAGCGGATGTCGGCCCGCCACCTGGCATTGATCGCCCCGCCGGTGGACAGGTACCCCTACGCCCCAAGGGGAGATTTCCCCTGCGCCACGGCGATGGTCCTGGGCGGTGCCGATGAGCTGGTCGACGCCGAAGCGGCGACCTCCTGGGCCGCGGATCGCGCGGCCGTGGGTGCGCTGATCCTGTTGCCCGGCGCCAGCCACTTCTTTCACGGCCAACTGGTCACCCTGGAGCAGGAGCTCGCCCCGGCGGTGGCCGCCGCGCTGGAGTGACGTGCGGGTGGCGGGGCTTTCGTGACGGGTCCGGGCCGGCTACAGTTGCGCGCGCCCGAACAGTGCACGACTCGCCATGACCCCGATGCAACGCTACCGCCAGGATCTCCAACACGGAGGCTTTACGGCCGATGTGGCGCAAGAGGCTGCGGTGGCCAGGCTGCAGGCGCTGTACGATCGGCTGCTCGCCGCTGGCGGCGAGCGCTCCGGGCTCTTTGCGCGATTGCTGCGCAACCGCCGCCCGGCACCGGTGCCGGGGCTCTATTTCTGGGGTGGCGTCGGCCGCGGCAAGACCTATCTGATGGACAGCTTTTTCGAAAGTCTGCCCTTCCAGCGCAAGCTGCGCATGCATTTTCATCGCTTCATGCTGCGGGTGCACAGGGAGCTCCGGCGCCATAAAGGACAGCGCAATCCCCTGCGGCTGGTGGCCGATGGCCTTGCCGACGAGGCCCGCGTGCTCTGCTTCGACGAATTTTTCGTCTCCGACATCGGCGACGCCATGATCCTTGCCGGCCTTTTGGAAGCCCTGTTCGACCGTGGTGTCACCCTGGTGGCGACCTCCAACATCCAGCCCGACCGGCTCTACGAAAATGGCCTCCAGCGGCAGCGCTTTCTACCCGCGATCGAGCTGGTCAAGCGGCATTGCGAAGTGCTCAATGTGGATGGTGGCATCGACTACCGACTGCGCAGCCTGAGTGCCGCGCCGCTCTATCACTCGCCCCTGGGCGAAGCGGCCGAGTCCCGCCTGATGGAAGTGTTCCGCAGTCTGGTGCCCTCGCTGGAGGAGATCCGCAAGGGCGTGGTGCTGGAAGTCGAGGGCAGGGAGATTGCAGCCCGCTATGTCGCCGAAGACGTGGCCTGGTTCGACTTCACGGCCCTCTGTGCCGGTCCCCGCAGCCAGAACGACTACATCGAGTTGGCGCGGGAATTCCACGCCGTCCTGCTCGGCGGGGTGCCGGTGCTCGATGCCGGGCATGACGATCAGGCACGCCGTTTCATCAACCTGGTCGACGAATTCTATGACCGCAATGTCAAGCTGGCGCTGAGCGCTGCGGCACCGCTGGACGCGCTCTACACCGGCACCAGGCTCGGGTTCGAGTTCGAGCGCACGCGCAGCCGCTTGCGGGAGATGCAATCCCACGACTACCTGGGCCGGGCGCATCGCCCCTGAGCGCCCGACAGCCGGTCGCCGGGAAGCGGTGTTATGCTTGAAAATACGAGAGGCTGCCGCTAGAATTCGCGCTCTTTTTTCCCGGCCGGCTGGAATCATGAAGACCATCAGTGCCAAACCCGAGACGGTTGTCCACGACTGGACGCTGGTCGACGCTGCCGACAAGACTCTCGGCCGCCTCGCCAGCCTGATCGCCCACCGCCTGCGCGGCAAGCACAAGCCCGAGTTTACCCCGCACGTCGATACCGGCGATTACGTGGTAGTGATCAATGTCGAGCGCGTGCAGGTGACGGGGCGCAAGGCCAAGCAGAAAATGTATCACCGCCATACCGGCTATCCGGGCGGCATCAAGAGCCTCAGCTTCGAGAAGCTGATGGAGCGGACTCCGGAGCGCGCGCTGGCGATCGCCGTGAAGGGCATGCTGCCGCGCGGGCCGCTGGGCCGCGCCATGTATCGCAAGCTCAAGATCTACGCCGGTGATTCCCATCCCCACATCGCGCAGCAGCCGCGCGCGCTGGACCTGTAAGGAAGGACGAGCAAATGGCATCTACCTATTACGGAACCGGGCGCCGCAAGACCGCCAGTGCGCGGGTATTCGTGGCGCTGGGCCCTGGTGAGATCCAGGTCAATGACCGCGCGCTCGACGATTATTTCGGTCGCGAGGTCGCGCGCATGATCGTGCGCCAGCCGCTGCAGGTGGCCGAGGTCGAAGGCCGCTTCAATATCCGCATCACCGTCCGGGGCGGCGGCAGCTTCGGTCAGGCCGGCGCCATTCGCCATGGTCTGGCCCGGGCGCTGGTGGATTATGACGAGGGTCTGCGCCCGGTGTTGCGCAAGGCCGGCTTTCTGACCCGAGATGCCCGCGAGGTCGAGCGCAAGAAGGTGGGCCTGCACAAGGCGCGCAAGCGGCCGCAATACTCCAAGCGCTGAGGTCGTGGTGGAAGGTTTCCGATACCCGGCTTTGCCCGGGTATTTTTTTGTTTTGAATCAGGTGGTTGTGGTAGCGTTTAAAGCTTTTATCTTGTCAGCCTGGCAGGCAATCAGTACTATGTCATGCCATTTCGTGTCGCGCCCATCACCGGTCACAGCGCAGCGGCGGTGTGTCGACCTGTCTATTGATCGCTCGCATTGAGGAGTCCTTTGATGAGCAACGAGGGAGTCGATAAGACCCGTCGCCGCTTCCTGACCGGAGCGACCTGTGTGGTCGGCGCCGTCGGGGTGGTCGGCGCCGCTGTCCCCTTCGTGGGTTCCTGGCAGCCCAATGCCAAGGCCAAGGCCGCGGGTGCCCCGGTGCGGATCGACATCAGCAAGATAGAGCCCGGCGCGATGGTTACCGAGGAATGGCGTGGCAAGCCGGTCTATATCGTGCACCGCACCCCGGAGATATTGGCCCGCCTGAAGGAGGATACCGACCGACTGCAGGATCCCGACTCCCAGCAATCCAAGCAACCCGGCTATGTGGATCCAACCAGCCGCGCGCTGCGGCCCGCATACCTGATCCTGCTCGGCCTGTGCACGCACCTGGGCTGCGCGCCCATGTACCGGCCGGAGGTGGGCGCCGCGGATCTCGGCGGTGACGCCTGGCTGGGCGGATTCTTCTGTCCCTGCCACGGCTCCAAATTCGATCTCGCCGGCCGCGTCTACAAGGGCGTGCCGGCGCCGACGAATCTGACCGTTCCTCCATATTCCTACGAGAGTGACAACGTAGTGATCATTGGCGTCGACGAGGAGACCGCGGCATGAGCTGGCTGGTGGGACTATGGCGGTGGATCGATGCCCGGCTCCCGGTGCAACGGGCCTGGGACACCCACATGGGCAAGTACTATGCGCCCAAGAACTTCAATTTCTGGTATTTCTTCGGGGTGCTGTCGCTGCTGGTGCTGGTCAACCAGCTGGTTACCGGCATCTGGCTCACCATGAGCTACGAACCCACGGGGGAAGGAGCCTTCGCCTCGGTCGAGTACATCATGCGCGATGTGGATTACGGGTGGATCCTGCGCTATCTGCACTCCACCGGTGCCTCGGCCTTCTTTCTGGTGGTCTATCTGCACATGTTCCGCGGCCTCCTGTACGGCTCCTACCGGGCGCCGCGGGAGCTGGTGTGGCTGTTCGGCATGGCCATCTACCTGGCGCTGATGGCCGAGGCCTTTCTGGGCTATGTGCTGCCCTGGGGCCAGATGTCCTACTGGGGCGCGCAGGTGATCATCTCGCTGTTCGGCGCCATCCCGTATTTCGGTGAGGCCATCGTCGAATGGGTACGGGGCGATTACCTCATTTCCGGCATCACCTTGAACCGTTTCTTTGCGCTGCACGTGGTGGCCCTGCCCATCGTGCTGCTGGCGCTGGTGGTGTTGCATCTGCTGGCGCTTCACGAGGTGGGATCGAACAATCCCGACGGTATCGAGATCAAGAAAAACAAGGGCCCCGACGGCGTTCCACTGGACGGTATCCCGTTTCACCCCTATTACACGGTGCACGATCTGGTGCCGGTGGTGGTGTTCCTGTTCGTGTTCTGTTTCATCGTCTTCTTCATGCCCGAGATGGGCGGCTACTTCATCGAGAAGGCGAATTTCGAGCATTCCAATCCGCTCAAGACGCCCGCCCATATCGCCCCGGTCTGGTACTTCACGCCCTTCTACTCGATGCTGCGCGCGGTTCCCGACAAATTCATGGGTTTTCTGGTGATGGCGGCCGCGGTGGCCATTCTCTTCGTGCTGCCCTGGCTCGACCGCAGCCCGGTCAAGTCGATTCGCTACAAGGGCGCCATCAGCCGGGTAGCCATCCTGGTGTTTGCCGCGGCATTCATCATCCTGGGCATTCTGGGCGTCAAGCAGCCCACGCCGGCGCGCACCTTCCTGGCGCAGCTCTGTACCGGCCTCTATTTCGCCTATTTCGTGCTGATGCCGGTCTGGACCCGCATGGAGCGCACCAAGCCAGAGCCGCAGCGGGTGACCATGGACGGCGGCATGGGTTTCTGGCGCTCCCTGGGCGTACTTGCCATCGTGGCGGCGTTGGTGTTCATTCCCCTTGAGGCGGTGGGCGCCGAGACCGAGCACGAGTGCGGCGCCATCGCCTGCGACGAGGTCGAGATCGATCACAGCGACCAGGCCTCCCTGCAGCGGGGCGCGCAGGTCTTCGCAAACTATTGCATGGGCTGTCACAGCGCCAAGTACGCGCGCTGGGAGCGCACCGCGGACGATCTGGGCATCCCCCATCATCTGGTTCTGGAAAACCTGGCCTTTGGAGATCGCAAGATCGGTGACCTGATGACCATCTCCATGCCCGAGCGAGAGGCGAAAAAGTGGTTCGGAGCCGCTCCGCCGGACCTTACCCTGGTCACCCGCGCCAGATCGCCGGAATGGGTGTACACCTACCTGCGCAACTTCTACGCCGATCCCAGCCGGCCTTTCGGCGTCAACAACAAGGTATTCAAGGACGTGGGCATGCCCCATGCCCTGCTCGATCTCCAGGGGCTGCCGGCCTGCGCTCCCGGCCCGTCTTTCAATCCCGATGGCGGGATGCGGGTCGACCCATTGACCAGCGAGCCACTAGATGATGATCCCTGCGGCAGTTACCAACTGGTGAGCGAGGGCAAGCTGTCCCCGCAAGCGTTCGATGATGCGACCCGGGATCTGGTCAACTTTCTGAGCTATCTCGCCAACCCGGTCGCGGACGACAGCCGCAGGATCGGTACCGGGGTCCTGCTCTTTCTCGCCTTCCTGTTCGTATTCGTCTGGTTATTGAACCGCGAATACTGGAAGGACGTGCACTGAATTTTCCGGAAATCCGGCCGACCGAGGTGAGTGATGGCGGTAGTGCCCAGACGTTCCACCATGACGCTGTTCTCCGACTCCGCCTGCCAGCGAAGCCATCGCGTGCGCATGGTGCTGGCCGAGAAGGGTGTGGGTGTGGAAATCGAAGAGGTGGTGCCCGGTGTGGTATCGGAAGATCTTGCCGAGATCAATCCCTATGCCACTGCGCCCACGCTGGTGGATCGGGACCTGGCGCTGCACAACACCATGGTGATGATGGAATATCTCGACGAGCGCTTTCCACATCCGCCGCTGCTGCCCGTCTATCCGGTGTCGCGCGCACACAGCCGCCAGTACATGCACCGCATCGAGGTGGACTGGTGCGTGCCCGCAGAGCAAATCCTCCGCGGTGAGGAGCCCAAGCGCGTCGATCGATTACGCAAGGAGTTGCGGGACAGCCTCCTCGGCGTGGCTCCCATATTCGCCGATAAGCCTTTCTTCATGAGTGAAGAATTCACCCTGGTGGACTGCTGCATGGCGCCCTTGCTGTGGCGGCTCGAGATCCTCGGCGTCAAGCTTCCCAACGCGCGCCAGGCGAAACCACTGATCACCTACATGCAGCGGCTCTTTGATCGGCCGGCGTTTCGTGCCAGTCTCACGGATACCGAACGCAACATGCGCGGTTGAACCGCCCGCGTGGGAAAGAGTCTGGTGACCATGACTTTCAATCGCCCCTACCTCATCCGGGCATTGTACGAGTGGATCCTCGACAACGACTGCACGCCGCATCTGATCGTCGATGCCGAGGTGCCCGGGGTGACGGTACCGCGGAGCTATGTCCGCGATGGCAAGATCGTACTCAATATGGCGCCCCGCGCGGTCAGCGGACTGTCCCTGGGGAACGAAGAGATATCCTTCAGCACGCGTTTTGGTGGCACCCCAATCGAGGTGCTGATCCCCGTGGTCGCGGTGGAGGGCATCTACGCGCGGGAGAACGGGCAGGGCATGGTGTTCCAGCTCGATCCCCAAGGCCCGGAACCGCCGGACCCGGAACCGGATGGATCCGGAGCGGGCGAGACGTCGTCCGGCAATGGTCCGCGGCTGCGGGTGGTCAAGTGAAGCGACCCGAATTGACGGGAGGAGACAACGATGAATGATCCAGTAGTGATTGCCGGCGCCGCTCGCACCCCCATGGGGGGGATGATGGGCGCGCTTGCCGGCGTGGCCGTTGGAGATTTGGGCGCGGCCGCGATTCAGGCCGCCCTGGAGCGCGCCCGGGTGGCGCCCGACCAAATCGACGAGGTACTGATGGGCTGTGTGCTGCCCGCCGGCGTAGGCCAGGCGCCGGCCCGCCAGGCAGCCCTGGGTGCCGGGATCCCGGTGGGCACCAGCGCCACCACGGTCAACAAGATGTGCGGCTCCGGCATGAAGACCGTGATGATGGCCTGCGACACCCTGCTTGCCGGGCATGCCAGCGTGCTGGTGGCGGGCGGCATGGAAAACATGAGCAACTCCCCCTACCTGCTGCCCAAGGCGCGTGGCGGCTACCGCTTGGGCCACGGGGAACTCCTCGACCACATGTACACCGACGGCCTGCAGGACGCTTATACCGGCGGCCTCATGGGCGTCTTCGCCGAGCAGTGCGCCGGCAAATACGAGTTCACCCGAGAGCAGCAGGACGCCTATGCGGTGGAGTCCCTGCGCCGTGCCAATGCGGCGATCGCCGAGGGCAAGTTCAAGGCCGAGATCGTGCCGGTGACGGTGAGGGCTCGCGCCGGCGAGCAGCTGGTCGATACCGACGAGCAGCCGGGCAACGCCCGGATCGACAAGATCCCGACACTGAAGCCGGCCTTCAAGAAGGATGGTACCGTCACCCCCGCCAACGCCAGCTCGATTTCCGATGGCGCCGCCGCCCTGGTACTGATGCGCCAGAGCGAGGCCGAGGCGCGCGGCCTGCGGCCGCTGGCCGTGGTCCGCGGCTATAGCCAGTTCGCCCAGGAGCCGGAATGGTTCACCACCGCGCCCGTGGGCGCGCTCAAGCGGCTTTTCGAGCAGGTCGGCTGGAGTCCCTCCGAGGTGGATCTCTACGAAATCAACGAAGCTTTCGCCGTGGTGCCCATGGCGGCGATGCGCGAGCTCGACCTGCCCCATACCAAGGTCAATGTCCATGGCGGCGCCTGCGCCCTGGGCCATCCGCTGGGCGCCAGCGGTGGGCGCATCATCGTCACCCTGCTGGCGGCATTGCAGACCCATGGCCTGCGCAAGGGGGTTGCCAGCCTGTGTATCGGTGGCGGCGAAGCGACGGCGATAGCGGTGGAGCGGCTGTAAGCGGCCACGGCAAATCCGGCAGGATCGGGGCCCGCTCAAGACCTGCCGCTCCCAACGGTGGACGCTGGACGCGACGCAAGGGTCGGTGCTTCGCGCTTGGCCCGCGCCTATCGACCCTAGCGTCGGGCTGCGCGCGCCATTCAATCAATAACGCGCCATTCAGTCAATAAATAGACCCGCTTGGCAGATTCATTGAGGAGCGGATCTCAGTTTTCAATGTATCATTCCACTACTCTGAATATAGGTTCGCCCAGGGACGACGGGCGGCCGGACGACCGCGCCCGACGGCGGTGGGAGGACAGGGGCTTCCCGCCACAACGCGGCTGAAGCACCTTTGACTCCGGACGGCAACAAGGCGCGAACTAGCATGCACAAGGAGTTCGGCGACTGTCAGCGCCAGAGGGATCCATGCCAAGAGTAAAGAGTACGGTTTGCAAAGATAACCAGATGAGCGCGGTACTGCTGGTGACCGATAAGGTGTCCCAGCTCACCGCAACCGCCGTTCAGCAACTGCTGCCACACTGGAAATGGCAGGTGGTGAATGACAGTTCCAGGTTGGCGGAAGCCGCCGATCCCGACGCCTTGGTAGGTATCCTCTTTCCGCCGCAGAGTCTGGATCAAAGCTCGAGCCTCTGGGCCGAGCGGGTCACCCAGGCCTGTCCCAGCTTTCTCTGGATCGCGGTCGTCGCCGAGCATCATTGTGAGAATTCCGAATTCATGAGTGTCGTGGCCGCTACCTGCCACGATTTCGTCACCACGCCCCTGGAGCAGATGACCGAGCTGCTGCCCGGCATCCTCGGCCATGCGGCGGGTTTTGCCCGGTTGCGCGCGCAGCTGCTCGGTGCCGGCCGTCATGCCGAGATCCCCGACATGGTCGGCAGTTGCCCGCCCATGAAGCGGCTGGGAAAGCTCATAGCGAAATTCGCGCGCGTGCATTCTCCGGTCATGATCTGTGGCGAGAGCGGCACCGGCAAGGAGTTGGTGGCCCAGGCGATCCATCGCGCCTCGGCCCGTGCCCAGGGGCCCTTCGTCGCCGTGAACTGCGGCGCCATTCCCGAAAACCTGTTCGAATCGGAGCTGTTCGGGCACGTCAAGGGGGCCTTTACCGGGGCGGTCCAGGACCGCCCCGGCCGCGCCGAGTTGGCCGATGGCGGCACCCTGTTTCTGGACGAGATCGGCGATCTTCCCCTCTCGCATCAGGTCAAGATCCTGCGCTTTCTCCAGGAGGGCTGCTTCGAGCGTGTGGGCTCCGGCCGTTCTGTTCGGGTGGACGTACGCATCGTCGCCGCCACCCACCTCGATCTCGAGGCCGCGGTCAAGGCGCAGTCATTTCGGGAGGATCTCTTTTATCGTCTGAATGTCTTGCAGCTCAAGGTGCCCCCACTGCGCGAACGCGGCGACGATATCGAATCGCTGGCGGCACACTTCCTCGTGCAAGTCCGCGCCAAGACCTCCACGGAGGCCAGTGCCTTCAGCGCCGATGCCCTGCTCGCCCTGCGCCGTTACCGCTGGCCCGGCAATGTGCGCGAGTTGATCAACCGGGTCAGCAAGGCCGCG
This sequence comes from uncultured Gammaproteobacteria bacterium, assembly GCA_913060555.1. GTDB lineage: Bacteria > Pseudomonadota > Gammaproteobacteria > Pseudomonadales > Porticoccaceae > JAGPUQ01. The sequence continues at coordinate 24,226 of CAJXRS010000016.1, forward strand.
GTCATGGCGGAGGGAGCCCTCGTCACTCCCGCGGATCTCGATCTGCCCGATCCGCGCGAGCGTCCCAGTGCCCGGGTCGTCAATCTCCAGGAAACCCGTGAGCGGGCTGAGCGGGCGGCGATCGAGCATGCCCTGCGCGACAGTAACTACAACGTCTCCCAGGCGGCCGGTCTGCTGGGCGTATCCCGCATGACCATCTACCGCTTACTCGAAAAGCACGGCATCGAAATCTCCTGAGCCTCATTACTCGACGTTTGTCCAGAGTCGGCCCGCTTGCCGCGGTCCACTGCCCCGCGGCGAATGGCTCGCGCCCACACCCCTCCGCCATGCACCCGGGTCAGCCCTGCCCGAGCTGCCCTCTAAGCCTATTGCCTACGTAAATTTCCGAAAAATGCCAGGGCTTGGTCGGACCGCTATTCGGCCCCTTGTAACGGCCTTGAGCTACTTGAAGACAGTCCATTAACCAACTGTTTTTATAAAGATTTTAACTTTATCGGTTTGTGAGCTGTGTCACACTTTTGCGACCCTGGTCGGGAAGTTTTCGTTTCCGGGACAGCCTTTCCAAATAAAACCTTTATTTATCAATATGTTGCATTAATGGCACGGCTGTTGCTTTGTTTGGAGTGTCCAAAGCTGCCAGCCCGCGGCTCGTGCGGCAGAGAACCGGTACAGAAAGCCGGTGCAAGACGAGCAAGCCGAGCAGGCAAGAAGGCGAATGGACGGGACGAACGGAAGCCAACTTTGGCGCTAGGTGGCGCCACTGTTGCCGCAGTGCCGGTCGCAGTTATCGAGCAAAGCGAAAAGCAACCTGCTGTGGTAGCTGGTTGCAGAGAGAAAGAGGGGATTGAGCATGCCGTCAAGCGGAAAGGCCGGTGAGTGGGGATCCTGTGCCCGAGTCGGGATGGGTGCCGAGTCTGGTGCGCTTGCGCCGCCAGCGCGGAGTGCCGCCAAACCCGACGGCGGCTTTCGTCTTCGCTGTCCCCATCGCCCCCGCCCCTCCTGCTCTCGCCTGTGTGCGCTGCTCGTCGCCTGGTGCGCGGCGGTGAGCCCCGCTTGGGCCGATACCACCGTGCAAGCGGAACTCGCCGATGTCGGCGGCAATGCCGGTGGCGCGGCGGTTGATATCAGCACCATAGGCCCGGCGCTGCAGCGCTCCACCGGTCTGGTGACGGTCAACCAGACCGCCGGCGACGGCAACGTCCAGCAGAACTCCGCCGCCCTTGCCGAGAGCGAGGGCCACAGCGTCGCCGCAGTCAATGCCGTGCAGGCGCTGGAACGGGTTGTCCCCGCCGTCGACCAGTTGCTGACCGCCGACATCGAATCCGGCGCCTTCGACGATGCGCTGGGGGTCTATCTGGTCAATCAGTCCGCGGGTGTGGGCAACAGCCAGCTCAACGGTGCCGCGATCGCCGTCGGCGGCGTATCGGCACTCGCCATCGTCCAGTTGGACGATGCACGGTTACAGGAGCAGAGCGTCGGCAGCGCCGTGCCTCTGCTCCCCGAGGAAGGTGGCGCGCAGGTTTCGACCGGCGCCAACCTGGCTCCGGACGCCTTCGCGGGCGCCCGGGGTCTGTTTCTGGTGAACCAGGCCGCCGGCAACAACAACGCCACGGCCAACACCTTCACAATGTCGGCTTCGCCCTAGCGGCCGCCGAAAATCCGGGGAGACCAATCATGTATCGATCAGCCGTTGGATCATCGCTGCAGGCGTCCCGCGCCGGCGACGTGGCGACTGGCCATGCATGCCCGGCCTCCCTCGGGTTTTCGCCGGCCGCCCCGGCGGAACGGCAATCACCACCCCGAAGCATGTCATCATCAAGGAGAACGACATGAGTAACTTCAAGAAACTTCCCCTGGCAGTGGCAGTCGCCGCCGCCATGGGAGCAGGAGCCGCTTACGCGGGCGCTCCGGTCGGCAAGACCGTCAGTGACATCGACATCGACAAAACCGTCGACGTCGACTACAACCTGAGCTACTACGGCCAGATCTACACCCTGGGTCTGGTGCTGGTCGACTCCAGCGCAGCCGCGTTTTCAGAGGTCAATCAAAAGACCCATGACAACAAGCTGAGCGAGCTGGTAATCGACCCGGACACCGGCGCCGTTCTGTCCACTCCCGGTTCGCTCAACGATGACAACAACGCCACTCTCAACGGCAATGTGTTGTCCGATGCCACCGGCAACGCGGGCGTCAACGTGGCTGCCGGCAGCAACAACGTGCAGCAGAACTCGGTAGCCATCGCCGAGGGCGATTCGCTGAACAGCCGGCAGACCATCGATATCGACTTCAGCGCCAGTGACGATCAGGTCAACAACGACTCCGGCACCTGGACCTGGAGCCAGCATGCAGCGGCAACTGCCGATGCCTCCCATGCGGAAACCGAGTCCGCCACCCTCACTAGCTCCAGCGATGCCCATCTGAATGTCGATCTGGATGTGGATGACACGATCGCGGTGGAAACCCCGGACGGCGACTATTCCGTCAGCAGTGTGGTCGGCGGCGCGGCGCTGGGTGAGTTCGCAGCCGATATCGGCGGCGACCTGGGCGAGGGCGAGGATCTGAATGCCGTTTCGGCCGAAGGCGGTTTTGTCGCCGGCGGCCTGCTCGGCATCGAGGACGGCACCATCGACTACGGGGTAGCCGGCCAGGATTCCCAGGAGTGGTCCGCCAGCGAGGAGTCTTCGAAAAGCGCTAGCTTCGACTATTCCGAGGAATACAGCGAAGACGGAAGCTGGGAGATCGTGGACGAGCAGCACTATGCGTTCAGCGCCAGCTTCGACATCAACCTGCTGTTCGGCGGCGCCGCAGAGGCGGAGACCTTCTCCAACCAGTACTCGTACAGCAACGAGAACCCCTCGTCCGGCACCAATGATGCCTTTATCGGTGACAGCGTAGGCTCGGGCTTCTCCGGCAACATCGGCGTCAACGTGGTCGCGGGCAACAACAATGCCCAGGCCAACCAGCTGGCGCTGGCCGAGAACTCCGGCGTCATGGCGCTGGCGACCGCCTCCTCGAACCAGTCCGTGTACGACAATCTGTCGGTAGGGCAGGGCTCGACCGAAGATGCCAGCATGGAGGTCACCCTTGCCGGTACGGCCAGCGGTACCTACACGGGCGTTTCCGATCAGGTCGGCGATGTCTATCTGGACACCTGGAGCGAGGAGTTGCATCCCGGCGGCAACAACACCGGCCACGTCGATGTGGACAGCGCAGCACAGGGCGCAGACGATGTGGCGATCCTCGACGCCGACGGCAATCCGACTGGAGAAGTCGTTGGAGAGGGCGGCGCCTTCGTGTTTAACGAGCTCGGAACCATTGATCTGGGTGACATCGAGCTGACTGGCAGCCTTCCCGTCGTCAATGTGGTTCCCAACGCCGTGGTGAACAACGCCACGCTCTCGGGTGACGCCTTCAGTGAGGCCAGCGGCAACATCGCCATCAACGTGGCGGCCGGCAATGGCAACCTGCAGGGCAACGCCCTGGCGATTGCCAGCATTGGCACGCCGGCGGTGGCTCCGTCTCCCGGTGGTGGTGGCGGCGAGTAATCGTCCGTCGCGCGGACCGTCCGGCGGGCGCTTTGCCCCAAGGGCGGTCCTGGTACCGGGGGCGGATTTCCGCCCCCGGTACTCCCTCCGCGACCGCGGAGACGAGGCGCAGGGGGTACACCGGCAAAGCAAGGTTTGGCCCCGAGCCGGTTTCGAGTGTTTACGCAATCGCAAGACCTGACATGAACCCCAGAATTTCAGTTTCAGCCGCCGACTCCGCGCCCCGCATCCCCGGGGGCAGAACCGGGTGGGCGGCATCGGTGCTGGGCTGCTGTGCGCTGTGGCTGGCCGCGGCCCTGCCAGCGGGCGCCCAGGACGGCACGGTGCACCACTTCTACGGGCTGGGCGAGGTGCCGCAGTTCAGCAAGCGGGTGATCAGCCTCCGCGAGCGCCGCTATCAGGACATCATCCAGCAGCGTTTCGACTTCAGCTGTGGCGCGGCGGCGACCGCCACCATCCTGCGCTACGCCTACGGCCTCGATGTCAACGAGGTGGACGTGATTCTGGGGCTGGCCCAGGTCGCGGACGAAGAGCTGGCCAAGGAGAAGGGCTATTCACTGCTGGATATCCGGCACTACGTCGAAACCCTGGGCCTGCGCGGCCGGGGTTACGAACTGCCCCCGGAGTTGCTCGCCAAGCTGCGCATTCCCACCATCGCGCTGCTCGACCTGCGCGGCTACAAGCACTTCGTGGTAATCCGCAAGGTCACCGAGGACAGCGTCCACGTCGGCGACCCGGCATTGGGCAACCGCATCATGCCCATGGATGATTTCCTGGAGAGCTGGAACGGCGCGGTGTTCGCCATCCTGGGCCGAGGTTTCGACCGCGACACTGTGCTGAGCCGCCCGGACCCGCCCCTGACGGCGCGCAAGTTTCTGTATGACCACACCCCTTTGACCGATAGCGAGCTGCTGGACTTCGGCTTTACCCATGCCGATCTGTTCTGACGCCGGCGACGCCCACGCTGTCACGGAATGGAAGATGGAGGATAGGAAAATGCGATCCGGAATCACGGCAACCCCTACGGAATTGCGCAAAGCTCTAGCCGCTGCCGTTGCCTCGGTGATGCTGGCTCAGGCGCCGCTCGCCGACGCCGCGCTCTTCAATGAACTATCCAAGGAAGCGCTCGCCGAGATGCGCGGCAAGTTTGTGGTGGGCCGCCAGGTGCAGTATTTCGGCATGTCCGTGACCACCAGCTGGGCGCGCACGGATGCCGTGGCGGCCACCGACGCCTTGCCCCGGGCGTCGGCACAGACGGACGACGGTCATCGAGTCAGCATGAGCCTGCAGGTCGACAATTCCGGGCCGGCGACCCGGGTGGCCTACCAGGTGGGCGGCACCCTGGGCGATCCGGTGGCCAATACACCCGCGCCGGCGCCCAATGCGGCGCTGGCCCAGATCGACGGCGCGGTGCAGGCCATCCAGGTGTCGGGTTCCAACAACGAGGTGAAAAACAACGTCGGCTATGCAGTCATCCCCACGGATGCCGCGCCGGTGCTCGCAGACACGCAGGTGACCAGTGCGCCCGTGGATCAGACATTTCAAAACGGTGATATGGTCACCCATTTCACCACCACGGGGGGCGTCGGGTTTACCATCACGTCCCAGGGCAACCAGGTGACGCAGCGCCTGGGCATGAATCCGGTGACCAACCACAGCCAATTGCTGCAGGCGGTGCAGTTGGAGGGCGACGGCCACAGAGTGGTCAACGATCTGATGCTGCAGGTCGCCTTCGAAAACGCGCTGTCACAGCCGGATGGTCTGCGCTTTCGTGCCGACCGCGTCATGAATTTGCTGTAAGGGGCGGGGGTCCCGGTTGATCCGCGGCTGGGCTGCTGGCATGCTTGCGGCGCGCTCATCTGACTGCTCAGGGATAATGGACAAGGTATGAAGCCAGGGAAACATCTTTCATCGGCGCTGCTCGCCGCCCTCGTTCTGGCAGCCCCGGCCACCGCCCAGCAGGCCGCCGAAGGCCAGGCCGAGGGCGAGACGCCCTCGACAGCCCCTTCCTCCGCTCAGGGCGCGGCCGAGATTCGCAGCGAGCTCGAACAGCTCAAGCGCATCAACCTGCAGTTGATGCGCAGGATCCAGGTGCTGGAAAGCCGTGTAGGTGCTGCGCCACCGCCGCGGCGGCCGCCTCCCCGCCCCCCGACGGCTGACAGCGAGGCGCGCACCGCCCGGGCAGCGGAGCCTGCCGAGGCCCCCACCAAGAAGAGCCCCGGCGCCAGCCGCGGCGTCGAGGACCTGCTGCTCGAGGAGCACACCCTGTTCGACCAGAAGTTCTCTGCCGAACTGGGCTTCGAATTCGCCCACTTCGACCGCAGTCAACTGGTGTTGAACGGCTTTCTGGCGCTGGATGCGATCTTCCTCGGCGATATCAGCATCGACGAGATCGACTCGGATATTCTCACCACCAACCTGACCGGCCGCTGGACGGTGACCGACCGCCTGCAACTGAATCTGAATGTGCCTTTCGTGTATCGCGAGACCACCACCAGGTCGGGCGGGCAGGAGCTGTCGTCCATTCTCGAGACCGAGAAGAAGGTCGACGACAGCGACCTGGGGGATATCACCCTGGGCGTCAGCTACCGGCTGTTTCCGGAAACCCTGACGCGGCCCGATATCGTCTGGAATACCAGCGTCATCGCGCCTACTGGACGGGATCCCTACGGCATCGATTTTCTGGAGGATCCGCTCAATACCAATCTGGAGTTTCCCGAGGAACTGCCTACCGGCAGTGGGTTGTGGGGCGTCCAGACCGGGCTGTCGTTCCTCAAGACCGTGGATCCTGCCATTCTGTTCGGCAGTATCTCCTGGCGGCATTATTTCGAGGATGACTTCGACGATCTGGGCAGCGATCCGGAAGCCCTGCCGTCTCCCGGCGAAGTTCAGTTGGGCGACCAGTATCAGTTTTCGCTGGGGATTGCCTTCGCACTCAACGAAAGAACCAGTCTCAGCACCTCGTTCACGCAGCGATTCATTGACGAAACCGAGATCACCCGGCCGGGATTCGGCACCCAGACGGTGGTGGGTTCGGATTCCACCTCGGGCACCTTCGACATCGGCGTGACCTATGCGATGACCGACCGCTTCTCGGTGGTGAGCAACCTGGGTATCGGATTGACCAACGATACTTCCGATTACAGTTTCGCGCTGAAATTTCCCTATCGATTCTGATTCGGCCGCGGCCGCGGCCGCGGCCTGGAGCATGGGGAGGCGGGATTCGGCGCATTACCCGTCAACGAATGAGCCGGACGTGATGGCCGCCGGCGCGGAGGAAACATGAGCATTCGCAAAGCGATGGCGCTGGTCTTGATGGCGTTCGCGATGACCGTCGCCGCCGCACCTGAATCACAGGTTACGGTGGATCTAGAGGCCCTGCAGAGCAACGCCCAGGCGGGTGACCGCGTGGCGCAGTACAACCTGGGCGTGCTGCACGAAACCGGGCAGTACGGCGTGACCCCGGACAAGGCCGAGGCGGCACGCTGGTACCACAAGTCCGCAGAGCAGGGCTACGAGAATGCCCAGTACAACCTCGGCGTCCTGTATCTGCGGGGCGAGGGTGTGGAGCAGGATCCGCAAGCCGCCGTTCACTGGTTGCGTCTGGCCGCCGACCAGCTCAACCCTGCGGCGATTGCGGCCCTGGAGAAGCTGGGAGTCGGGCAACCCGAGCCTGCCGGACAATGATCCGACCTGGCAGGCCGCTGCAAAGCCTTGGCGAGGCAGCGGACGCCAGGCAGAAATGGCCGAAAAAGGCTTGCCGGCAACAAATGAGCCCTTTGCGGGCATTTTTTACACCGCAGACGCAACGCGGGTAGCCTTTCGGCAACCTGCGGAGGTCACCCCTGAAATTTGGGATCCGGAGTCGACCGGGGTGGATCATTGTCGTCGCCGTCGAGCACCAGATGGCGCAGCACCGGTGGCCCGCCGGCCAAGCCTGCCAATTCCGATTCGATCATCCGATCCGCGGCGGTCAGCCGTTCCTGAAGGCGCAGATAGGCCAGCCAGGATGGCGTTCTGAAGGACTCGCGCAGGATTGCCGGGGGCCCGGACAACTCGCAGGCCTGCCAACGCTCGGCGCCAGCGCGCAGGCGAGCCAGCCGCAACCGTTCAAGCCGTTTCCGCATCGCGGTCCGATTGCCGTGGTGCAGCGGATAATCCAGGGTGACCAGCAGCGGGCCGCGCTGCAGGTCCAGCTCCGGGACGGGGACCACTGTTGGAACCGCGGATGTACCCAGATGGCGATGCCCCTCCTGCGGAATGGGATAGCGGCGGCCGAGCAACAGGGACAGCAGCAATCCCGAAACCGCGACGCCGATGCTGGCTTGAACACTGAACACATCCGACAGCCAGCCCCAGAGCGCGCTGCCCGCGGCGGCGCTGCCGCCATAGACCAGCATCACCAGCGCCAGCACACGGGCCATCACCCAGGGTGGCGCGGTGGCTTGAGAGGCCACTACGATGGAGGAAAACAGCATGATCCAGCAGATGCCGACCACCAGCCCGAGCAGCGCCAGCAGCGCGTAGTTGCGAGTGAAGGCGATCGCCAGCAGCGCCAGCGCGAATATCATGGAGGCGGCGCCGAACACCTGGTTGCGGGTCAAGCGGCGCAACAGCAGCGGGATCAGGTAAGCCCCGATCAGCGATCCGATCCCTGTGGTGCCGACCAGCAGTCCATAAGTGTGGGGCGCTGCGCCCATCTCGCGCAGCACGATGACCGGCAGCATGGACCAGAATACGCTGATGAATGCGAAGCTGGCGGCGCAACGCACCAGCACCGCGCGCAGTTCGGGATCGTGGCGGGTGTAGCGCAGCCCGCCGCGCAGCGCTGTGGAGAAGGTTTCCGGGGGCAACCGGGTATCGACGTGAAACGCGCGCGGATGGCGGAATACCAGCACACCCAGCACGAACAGAAAACTCAGTGCGTTGAGCGCGAATACGGCGGTGGGGCCGGCGGCCGCCACCAGCAGGCCGCCGATTGCCGGGCCCGCGGCCTTGCTGAGGTTGGTGCTCAGCGAGTTCAGGGTGATGGTATTGCTGAGCTCGCCGCGCGGTGCAAACGATGGAATATTGGCGGTCCAGGAGGGCCGCATCATGGCATTGCCCGCACCGAGAAAGAAGGTCAGCAGCAACAGCCACCATTCGGTGGTGATCTCCTGCGCGGTCATCAGTGTCAGGGCCACCGCCGACGCCAGCAGCCAGACATGCAGTGCGATCAGCACCGTGCGACGGTTGCAGATGTCGCCCATCACGCCGGCCGGATAGGCGAACAGGAAAAACGGCAAGGTGGTCGCGGTCTGGATCAGGGCGACCATCAGGTTGGAGGGCGCCAGGCTCGCCATCAACCAGGTCGCACCGACCTCGTTCATCCAGGTGCCCAGGTTGGATACCGTCATTCCCAGCCACATCACCCGGAACAGCGAATGCCGCATCGGTGACCAGATGGAGGTGGACGTGGGAAGCCGTTGGCCCATGGGAGATAACGCTTTTTGTTGACCGCACGGCGCCAACGGCGTCCGAAGTACGCCTGGCGGTAACGGACTGGAGGCGAAGGTCATCCCAGTATAGCCGCTGTAATGGCGACTCGCGGCCGAGCGGGTTGTGCGCATTTCTCCGCAACCGGCGGACACCGGGAGTCAATACCGTGCAACACCGCGCCTTGGAAATGAGTCTTCGGTTTTCCGCTGTGGTAGTGGTAGGCTCGCCGAGGCATATTCATGCTGAGCACAGGCCGATCGCATGGCTGTGCGCTATCTTTGGATACAGGAGGAGACGGAATGAAACCGACAGGATTGTGGTTGACGGTGGCTTTGGTGTGTGGAGTGCTTGCCGGCTGCGAGCAGGAAGGGTCTGCGGAGAAGGCCGGTGAGCGCATCGACGAGGCGGTGGAGCAGACCCAGGACGCCATCGACGATGCCGGGCAGCAGGGCACCATGGAGCGCATGGGCGAAAAGTTGGACCAGGGCATGGAAGATGCGGGTGAGGCGGTTGAAGATGCCGGCGACGAGATGGAGGACGCCGCTCAGTAGTGCTGGCTGGACGGCAGCGTTGCGCCTCCGGGTAATCGAACGTTCTGACGCGGAAGGCCCGCGTGTGACGGGCTTGCAGACACCGGAGAGCGCAGCCGACCCCTGCCGCCGGGCGGTTATTCGGCGCGCATGCTGCCATCCTGGAAGGCGGCACCTGGTGTCGGCCGACCGCAGTGCGCGGGCGAGGATCAGAACTCCAGCGCCCCGGCCCAGATGGCCAACACCAGGCAGCCGCGATCGCTGGCCACGGCGTGTCGGCTGCCCGGCGGGCTGACCAGCAAGGTGCCTGCCGGGTAGCGTCCGTTGGTGTCGCGTTGTTCTCCGTCCAGCACCAGAATGTGTTCGTAGTCGGTGTGGCGGTGCGCGGGCACTGAGGCGCCAGGCGCATAGCGCAACAGCGCGGCGGCCGGGCCGCTGCCCGGGCGGCCGTACAGGGCGTGAAACTCCACGCCTGGCCGCAGCAGCTCCCAATGCAGGCGCTCGGGGGTGGCGGCGCGCTGCAACAGCGCGCCGAAGGCTTGGGCCTGCTCCATCACGCCGTCACCGCCGCCAGCAGGGCGGCCGATTCCGCCACGGCGCCGAACACGCCGCCCTGCATGGTGACCATCTTCAACGCCGCCAGGTGATTGCCGTGATCCGTGGCGCCACAGCAGTCGGACAGGATCAGGCATTCGAAGCCGCGGTCGTTGGCTTCCCGCATCGTCGTATGCACGCACACGTCGGTGGTGATGCCGCTCAGCACCAGGTTGCGGATGCCGCGCACATGCAGCAGCAGTTCGAGGTCGGTGGCGCAGAAGCTGCCCTTGCCCGGCTTGTCGATGATGGGCTCGCCCGGCCGCGGCGCCAGTTCGGGGATGATCTCCCAGCCCGGCTCGCCGCGCACCAGGATGCGCCCGCAGGGACCGGCATCGCCGATGCCGGCGCCGATGCGCTGCGAACGCCAGCGCTTGTTGGCGGGCAGATCGGTCAGGTCCGGCCGGTGCCCCTCGCGGGTATGGATGACGTGGTAGCCGCCGGCGCGAAAGGCCATCAGCACGGCGCGGATCGGTTCGATCGGCGCCCGTGTCAGCGACAGGTCATAGCCCATCTGATCCACATAGCCGCCGATGCCGCAGAAATCGGTCTGCATGTCGATGATCACCAGCGCCGTGTTGTTCGGGCGCAGGTCGCCGTCGTAGGGCCAGGGGTAGGGGTTGGCGTCGATATGGCGTGAACTCATGACCATCTCCGGGCGGGGTGAGGCGTGCCGCCGTGGGCGACGGCATGCAAGGATCGTGCAGCGGCGTCAGCCGGCTGCCAGCCAGGCGCGCCAGCCGCCATGGGTGGTGATGTCGCGGGCGCCGGCCAGCGCCGCTGCCTCACACAGAAAGCCCTTGACGGTGCCGCCGCCGGCCAGCTCGACGGTGCCGATGGCGAGCGGTGCCGGCACCCCGGCGAGAAAGGCGCCGACCTCGGCGAGCGGCAGGCGCCAGACCTCGACTTCGATGGCGCCGCCTGCCGCATCGCGCACCAGGCCGGGGCGCGGCGGGTCGAAGCCGACCAGGGCATAGAGCCGGTAACCGGGCGCGGTGTGCGTGCGTTCCACCAGCCGCGCGCCGCGGGCGGTGAGTTCGTGGTTCAGCGGCAGGCCCTGCATGTGCCCGCCACAGACGGCCAGGTCGAGCATCGCCGCCGGCGGGTCGGCGATCATGGGGGTGGTGTCGGCCAGGGCCAGGCCGGTGGCGCCGACGGTGGTGTTGTGTGCCCGGTGCAGGCGATCGGCCAGCGCCAGCAGGGGCCGGTCGTGGCCGGCCGGCGCCTGCAGCGTCACGCCGAACGGCAGTCCGGACGGCAGGAATCCGGCCGGTACCGCCACCGCGCACAGGTCGAGCAGGTTCATGTGGTTGGTGTAGTGGCCGAGGCGGTTGTTGAGCCGTACCGGGTCGGCCAGCAGGGCGGCGCGGGTGTAGAGGGTCGGCACCGTCGGGGTGAGCAGGCAGTCGACCTGTTGCCACACCGGCGCTACCGCGCGGCGCAGCGCCTGCAGGCGGTACTCGGCGGCGAACAGGTCGGCGGCGGTGAAGCGGTCGGCGCCCAGGATGATCTCGCGCACCACCGGCAGCACGGCGTCGGGCCGGCGGTCCATGAAGTCGCCCAGTGCCAGGCGCCGCTCCGCCACCCAGGGTCCTTCGTAGAGCAGGCGTGCGGTCTCGCGAAAGGGACTGTAGTCCACCGGCACCGCGGTGCCGCCAAGCCCCTGCAGTGAGGCGACGACCTGCGCGAAGGCGGCAGCGCTGGCGCCGTCGCCGTCGAACTCGAGCTGGTCCGGTCCCGGTACGCCGAAGCGAAAGCGCGCCCCGGACGCCGGTACGGTCGGCCAGTCGGCACGGGCGAAGGGATCCGCGGCATCGAAGCCGGCGATTACCTCCAGCACCGCCTGGGCGTCGGCGCAGGTCAGCGCGAATACCGATATGCAGTCCAGCGAGCGGCAGGCCGGCAGCACGCCGCGGCTGCTGACCAGACCGCGGCTGGGCTTGAGGCCGATAAGGTTGCCCAGCGCCGCTGGCACCCGGCCGGAGCCGGCGGTGTCGGTGCCGAGCGAGAAACTCACCAGGCCGTGCGCCAGTGCCAACGCCGAGCCCGAGCTCGAGCCGCCGCAGATATAGGCCGGGTCGAAGGCGTTGGCCGGCGCGCCGTAGGGCGTGCGCGTACCGGACAGGCCGGTGGCGAACTGATCCAGATTGGTCTTGCCAAGCAGCACGGCGCCGGCGTCGAGCAGGCGCTGCACGGCGGGCGCGCTGGCATCCGGCGTGTAGGCAAAGGCCGGGCAGGCGGCGGTGGTGGGCAGGCCGGCGACGTCGATGTTGTCCTTGACCGCGAAGGGAACGCCGTGCAGCGGCCCGCGCGCATCTGCCGGCAGGGCGTCCAGGCCGGCCGCCCGTTCGAGCAGGCTGGCGCCCGGCACTTCGGTGATCCAGATGCCGCCGGCAGCCAGCCGCCGGCGCCGGGTAATCACCTCTTCGGCCAGCGCTCGTACCGTGTCCCCGGCGGCCAGGCGCCGGCGCAGGTCGGCCAGGTCCGGCAGGGGGGCGGCGGAGTTGCCCGGAGCGCGTGTCATACGCGTCACCAGATCCACTTCACCATGGCCTGGGCGACGTCCTCGTCCATGCCGTCGATGCCGAACTTGTTGCGCCAGATTTGATATTCCACGCCTGCTTGTAACTTGCCGCCGCCAAAACCTGCGAGTTCGCCCACATCCACCAGCAGGCGCGGCGCGGTGATGATGTTGTCCTGCAGCGGGTCCTCGCCCCAGGCGTAGTCGAAGAAGCCCTCGAACACCAGCGGCAGCGGGCCGAGCCTGAACGGCGCGCCCCAGGCCAGGGTCACCTGCTGGCCGGTGTCGATGCCGGAGGCCTGGCTGTTGCGCAGGTACCAGTTGACCTGGAAGAACTGAAAGCCGGGCAGGTTCAGGTCGACGGCCAGGCCGTACAGCCAGGTCTGCTCGACCGGCGATTCCGGGATCTCCAGCGTGGCGGTGAACAGCAGGTCCTTGGCGATGCCCCAGGACAGCTCCTTGTCGAAGAACATCTTGCCGATCGACAGCCGCGGCGAGATTTCCGCGTAGTAGCTGCCGTCGCCTTCCCCGGTGGTGCCGAAGGCGTCGCCTTCGCCGCCCGGGTTGGTGATGTCGATGAAGATGAAGTTGTCGCCATACTTCCACACATTGAAGTGCTCGATGGTGACGATGCCGGCCTCGTCGGTGTGGCTGAAGCCGCCGTCGGGGTCGAAGTCGGCATAGCGGCTGCCGTACAGGTACTGAATGTTGGTAGTGGCGAAATTCGCGGACCCGGCACTTGCGGCGAGCGGGCTGAGCAGGCCGCCGGCACTGACAAGTAGCGGGGCCAGCAGCGCGGCGCGCATCACATGGCCCCCATCATCTCACGGCCCACCAACATGCGGCGGATTTCCGAGGTGCCCGCGCCGATCTCCATCAGCTTGGCATCGCGGAAGATGCGGCCCACGGGGTTGTCCGACAAATAGCCCGCCCCGCCCATGGCCTGCACGGCCTGATGC
>CAJXRS010000017.1 GCA_913060555.1 uncultured Gammaproteobacteria bacterium
ATCGGAGAGGGTGACGCCCGCAATCAAGCCGGCTGCTTCCATCAGGCTACCCGTCGTCAGGTGATGAAAGCAGTTGTGGCTGTGATGGCAGTGGTCGGAGGAATGTTGCGGAGTATCGGAAGACGGCTCGGCCGCTGAAGCCTTGCTGTCAGAATCGGCCAAGCCTTGTGAGTGCTCGTGTTCATGCAAATCGGCATGGTGAAGCCGCCCTTCATCGACCCTGGACGCCACGGACTGCCAGGCAATCATCAGCGTGAAGATCAGTATGAAACAGCGTTTGCCCACGATAATCGTCTTCAGCCCATGGCGTTGAGGGACCCAGGATGGCGGTCTATTTTCAAGCTCGGGCCGCTCTTCTGTGGCGATCACTGGCTCGGGCTGCCCGACACGCATTGGAACAGGCCTGCACCCCGATTGCCAGTCTGACATCTCCGACCGCGTGGCCGGCCTGGCCTTATAGTGGCGGTCTGGTAGCGGTCTGGCAGCGGTCTGGTTCCCGAGATTGCTTGGAAACGCAGGACGTGGAGGATCCTTGCCGGCAATCCTACTCCGCGCAGCAGGAAAGCCTGGCGACGTCGGTATTGAAGCCCAACGCAGCGAGCTTCAGGCCTTCGACAGTAGTGAGGTAGGGAAACAGGGTCTCGGCGAGCGCCGTCGCCGTCATGCCATGCTTGATCGCCAGTACCAGCGTCTGGATAGCGTCGGCACCCTCGGGCGCCAGGATCTGCCCACCGAGCAGCACCTCCGTGTGCGCGTCGGCGACCAGTTTGATCAGGCCGCGCGTATCCCTGGCCGCCAGCGCGCGCGGTACCCGGTCGAGGTTGACGATCGACGTTTTGACTTGGTGACCGGCGGCGCGGCCGGTCGCCTCGGTCAGGCCCACGCCGGCGACCTGCGGGTCGGTGAACACCACCCAGGGCATGGCGCGGTTGTCGTAGGTCGCATCATCGCCGTGCAGGGCGTTGCGCGCAGCGATCCTGGCGCCGTGGGCGGCCATGTACACGAAAGCGTCGCGGTTCGTCACGTCGCCGGCGGCGTACACCCCGGCCCGGGACGTGCGCATATGGTCATCGACAATGATGGCACCCTGGCCGTCGAGCGCGATGCCCGATTCGGCAAGCCCCAGGCCGTCCGTGTTCGGCGTGCGGCCGGTCGCGACCAGCACCTGCTTGGCCGTGAGCCGTTCGATGCGGCCAGCGACGTCGATGGTCAAGGCCACACCTGCCGCGGTCTGCTGGATTTCGCGATAGCCGAGCCCGGCCCACAGGCTGATCCCCTCGTCGCGGAGATAGCCGGTCAGCGCCGCAGACACCTCCGGTTCGGTCTCCGGCAGCAGGCGACTGCGCGTCACCAAGGTGACTTTCGAACCCAGGCGTGCGAACAGCTGGGCCAGCTCGCAGCCGATGTAGCCGCCACCGATGATCAGCAGGGATTCAGGCTGCTCGGGCAGTTCCAGCGCGCTGGTGCTGGTCAGCACCGGAACGCCGGCGATTCCGGGGATGTCCGGCAGCGCGGGCGCGGCACCGGTGGCAATGACGATCCTGCCGGCGCGAAGCGGTGCGCCGCCGACCGTCAGCATGCCGTCAGCGAACCGCGCCTGTCCGTCGATATAGTCGATGGTCTCGTAGCCGGGCAGCAGGTCGGCGTACTTCTGGCGGCGCAGCCTGGCGACGAGTTCATCCTTCGCAGCCAGCAGTGCGGACCAGTCCGTCAGGCGCGCGCTGCCGGCGACACCGGGGAAGCGCGCAACGGATTGTGCGGCGTGCATGGCTTCAGCGGCACGTAGCAGCGTCTTCGACGGTACGCAGCCGACGTTCACGCACGTACCGCCAATGGTGCCGTGGCCGATCAGCGCTACGCGCGCGCCTTCGTTGGCGGCGGTAATCGCGGCTGAAAAACCCGCCGAGCCCGCGCCGATCACAGCGAGGTCGTAGTCGCGATCACGGATGCGACCAGCTGACGCGCCGCCAGGTGCGGTATGACAAGCGTTCACAGAGGACTGCTCCGCCGGTTGGAGAAGTGGATCAACCGCCAACAACGGTAGCCGGGTAGCCCGCGTTGGTCGAAGCGGCAGCGATGGCTGCCGTATCCGTCACTGCGGGATCGAACAGGACCCTGGCGGTGTTGTTCTCGAAGTCGACGCTGACTGACTTCACGCCAGTGACTCCTGCCATGGCCTTGCGTACGGTCACCGGGCACAACGCGCAGGTCATGTTCTCGATGGCGAAGATCGCAGATTGCGATTCGGCGGTGGTGGCACCGGCCGACTGTGCCTGGGCCGGTGAGCTGGCGGCTGCGGTCCACAGGCCGATCGCCCCCAAACTGAACAGCAATGCGAACAACAAGGCCTTCATGGCGGGACCTCCTCCGTTGGAAATCGAAGCGGTGATGTCAGTAGAGCAGCGGCGCCCACCAGTCGACGCTCGCGGCGAGCACGACCAGCAAGGCAGCCGCCCACAACGCCGTCCTGGTGACCATCGCGCTCTCCGGTCTCGCGCAGTACGAGCCGTCCTCGCAGGCCGGCTTCGGCCTGAAATAGACCTGCCGGAAACCGAGCCCAATGAACACGATCGCGACCCCGAGAAATACCGGCTGGTAGGGCTCGAGCGCTGTCAGGTTGCCGATCCAGGCGCCGGAGACGCCCAATGTCAGCAGCAGGAGCGGCGCAATGCAGCACGACGACGCCAATAGCGCGCTGACGACGCCGCCGGCAGCGAACCAAGTCTGTTTGGGCGCTGTGCCTTTGCGTGCAGGGGCGGTCACTTCGATTTCTTTCACAGCCATCGCGGCAATTCCTCGATTCCCATGGCGAGAGAGCCTGGGCTCTGTAGTTACTACAGAGTCAAGAGGCCCTGACCTGCAGAGTATGGGCTCAGGCCACCGGCGTGGCGCCCCCGGCAGGCAATGGGGTTGCGGAGGATTCGATCCCGATTTGCAGTCATCCCGATCGTCCGTATCTGCGCGGCCCGCCTCAAGACGGGTTGTCGGACAGGTCGCGCCCGCGCCAGAAGGCGAACAGCGCGGGAAACACAATCAAGACGAGCACCAGCGCCGACAAGGCTCCGCCGACCATTGGTGCGGCAATGCGCTTCATGACATCGGCCCCACTGCCTGTACTGCACAGAATGGGTGTGAGACCCAGGAGTAGCGTGAGCTCGGTCATCAGGATCGGGCGAATGCGTTGACTGGCGCCCTGCGCGATCACCGTTGCGAGATCGGTGCGGCTGCGGATCGCCCTTGCTCGATGCTGCGCGTGCCAGGCGAGATCGAGATAGAGCATCATCAGCAGGCCGAGTTCCACCGCGAGTCCGGCCACGGCGATCATGCCCACCGCCGCGGCGACGCTGAGATTGTAATCGAGCGCTGCAAGCAACCAGATGCTGCCGATCAGCGACAACGGCATGGCCGTCATCACCAGGAGGGTCTCGGTCAGCGACTTGCGATGCATGTAGAGCATGAAGAAGATCACCAAGATGGTGACTGGCACGAGCAGGATGAGGCGCGCCTTGGCGCGCTCGAAGTAGGTGAACTGACCCGCCCATTCGATGCGGTAGCCGGCCGGGATGTCGACCTTGTCGGCCACCACGTCGCGGGCCAGATCCACGTAATCGGCAATGCCGATGCCCTCACCGACATCGACGAACACGAAGCTGACGAGTTGACCGTCCTCATTGCGCAGCATCGGCGGCCCGGTGCGGAAACGAATATCCGCCACCTGGGTGATGGGGATCTGCGCGCCCTTGGCCGTGGTGACCAAGGCGCGCTCCAGTGCCTCGATGTTGTCGCGGTACTCCCGAGCGTAGCGCACCAGGATGCCGTAGCGCTGCCGGCCCTCCACGGTTTCTCCGACCTCAGCACCGCCCATGGCGGCCTCGACCACCGTCTGTACGTCCCCCACGTTCAGCCCGAAGCGGGCCGCTGCCTCGCGATCGATATCGAAATCGAGAAAGTAGCCGCCGGTGGCGCGCTCGGCAAAGGCACTGCGGGTATGGGGCGCCGTACGCTCGTCGCCGAGCAGCGCCTGCTCGATCTCGACCGCGGTCTCCTCGATGGTGTCGAGCTCCGGGCCGAACACCTTGATGCCGAGCGAGGAGCGGATGCCGGTGGCCAGCATCTCGGTGCGCGTCTGGATCGGCATCCACCAGATGTTCGGCATGCCGGGGAAACGCATGGCGGCATCCAGCTCGCCGATGAGGCTGTCCCAGGTCATGCCTGGGCGCCACTCGCTCTCGGGCTTCAGCATGATGTTGGTCTCGATCATCGACAGTGGCGCCGGGTCCGTGGGGCTGGTACTGCGGCCGGCCTTGCCGAACACGCGCTCGACCTCCGGGAATTTCATCAGCTCCCGGTCCATGGTCTGCATCACCCATGTGGCTTCCGAGATGGAGATGCCGGGCAGGGCCGTCGGCATGTAGAGGATGCTGCCTTCGTTCAGCGGCGGCATGAACTCGCTGCCGAGGCTGCGGTAGACGGGCACAGTGGCCGCCAGCGCCACCACGGCGCCGATCACCACCGGCCAGCGCCAGTGCACGGCGAATCGGACGACGGGCATGTAGGCGGCCTTGAGCGCGCGGTTCAGCCAGCTGTCGTCGCCCCGAATCCGGCCCTTGATGAACAGCACCGCAAGCGCGGGGATCAGTGTCACCGACAGCAGCGCGGCGAACAACATGGAGTAGGTCTTGGTGTAGGCCAGCGGTTTGAACAGCCGGCCCTCGGTGCCTTCCAGTGCAAAAACCGGCAGAAAAGAAACGGTGATGATGAGCAGCGAGAAAAAGATGCTCGGCCCCACCTCCTGCATGGCCTCGATGATGGCCTGCGTTCGCGATTCGCCGGTGAGGGACTGCCCCTGCAGCCGTTTATGGACGTTGTCGATGATGACGATGGCGGCGTCCACCATGGCGCCGATGGCCACCGCAATTCCGCCCAGCGACATGATGTTGGCGGTCAGTCCCTGGTAGAACATGGGGATGAACGACAAGAGGATCGCGACCGGCAGGGTCAGGATCGCCACGAACGCGGAGCGCAGGTGCAGCAGGAACGCGCCGATGACCAGGGAGACGATAAGCATCTCCTCGATCAGGATGTTGCGCAGGGTCTCGATGGCCCGCTCGATGAGGCTCGAGCGATCGTAGACCGGCACGATCTCGACGCCGGCTGGCAGGCTGTCGCGCAGCACGTCGATGCGCGCCTTTATCCGATTGATGACTTCGAGCGCGTCTTCGCCGTAGCGCATCACCACAATGCCGCCGACGGTCACGCCTTCGCCGTTCAGATCCGCCTGACCCCGGGCCATGGCCGGTCCCAGGCTCACGGTCGCTACGTCGGCCACACGAATCGGCACACCGCCGCCGCCGAGACCGATCACGACTTTCTCCAGATCACCGACCGATTTGACGTAGCCGCGGCCCCGGATGAAGTGCTCGTGACCAGCGATCTCCAGGACGCGGCCGCCGACGTCGTTGTTGGACGCGCGTACCGCAGCCATCACCTTGCCGAGGGAAATATCGTAGGAGGCGAGCTTGTTGGGGTCGACGTTGATCTGGTATTCCTTGACGAAGCCGCCCACCGACGCCACCTCGGCCACGCCTTCCACCGATTCCAGCGCGTATCTCAGGTTGAAGTCCTGCAGGCTGCGGAGATCGGCGAGACTCTGCCTGCCGCTCTTGTCGACCAGGGCGTACTGGTACACCCAGCCGACGCCGGTGGCGTCGGGACCCAGGGTGGGACGCACGCCATCGGGCAACTTCGGCGCAGCCGAGTTGAGGTACTCGAGCACCCGGGAGCGCGCCCAGTACATGTCCGTGTCGTCCTCGAAGATCACGTACACGAACGACAGCCCCATGAAGCTCTGGCCTCGCACAAAGCGTACGTTGGGCGCCGCCAGCAGTGTCGTGGTCAACGGATAGGTGATCTGGTCCTCCACCAGGTCCGGGCTGCGGCCCGTCCATTCGGTGAACACGATCACCTGCACGTCCGACAGGTCGGGAATGGCATCCAGGGGCGCGCTGATCAGCGACCGGTAGCCCCAGGCAGCGGCAGCGACCACCAGCATGAGGGTCAGCAGCCAGTTGCGCGCCGAGAAGGCGATCAGTTTTTCCAGCGGACCCTGGTTCCGCCCGTCACCGCGGCCGCTCACCATTGCTGAATCCCCGTCTTGAGGCGGGTCTCGGCGGCGATCAGGAAGTTGCCCGAGGTGACCACGCTGTCACCCATCGACAGGCCCTCGAGCACCTCGACGTAGCCCTGAGCGCGGCGGCCGGTCTCGATGCGCACTGGATTCAGCCGGCCGCCGCCGAGGTCGACGAACACCACTCGGCTGTCGCCGGCGACCACGATCGCCTCCTCGGGCACGCTCAGGCGGTGGCCGAGGTCGGCTTGCAGTGCCACCTCGGCGTACATGGCCGGCTTGAGCACGCCATCGGGGTTGTCGAGCGACAGGCGGATGCGTCCGGTACGGCTGTCGGCTTCCAGGTAGGGGTACACATACTCCACCGTCGCCGGATAGGCCCGGCCCGGCAGATAGGGCAAGGTCACCGTCGCCGCCATGCCGGCATGCACCAGCTCCAGGTCTGCCTCGAATACCCGGGCCTCCACCCAGACACTGGACAGATCGGCGAAGGACAGCAGTGTCTGTCCCGCGCGCGCGGCGCTGCCGTCGGCGACGTTGCGCTCCACCAGAGTGCCGCTGCGCGGGGCGTGGATGGGCACGAAGTCACGGGGTGCTCCACGGCGCTCCAGCAAATCGATTTCCTCGGGCGCCATATCCCAGAGGCGCAGACGCTGGCGTGCCGCTTGGATGAGCGGATCATCGGCGCCACCCTTGCGGCGGCGCTTCAGGGTCTCCAGGTATTCCTGCTGAGCGGCAAGCAGCTGTGGGCTGTACACGGTGAACAGCACCTCGCCCTCCTGCACGGGCGCGCCGACGTAGTCCGCCTTCAGATCCCCGATATAGCCGTCGAATTTGAGCGTGATGTGGGACAGCAGCCGTTCGTCATAGGCAACCTCCCCCAGGGCGCGGATCACTTTCGTCAGATCACGGTGGATCGCCGTGCCGGTCTCCACCCCGATCATCTGGCGCCGTCGGTTGTCGATGGTGACGGCGCCGGCGGCATCGCCGGCCGCTGTCGCGCCGCCCACCGGGACGCCGCCGGCCGCGATGGGCATGTCCGCCCGATCCGTGGCGAGGTCGAACTGCAAGCGCACCGGCTGGCCGGCCGGGGACTCGAAGCTCAGGGTCAGCGGCCATTCGCCGCGCATGGAGAGGTTCATCGAGCCCTGGTAGCGGCCCGGCGCGACCCGCTCGAGGTCGACCGGCGCGCGCATCGCCGGCATGGCGCCCATCGCGGGCATCTCCGCATAGGCTTCGATGGCAATGTCCGAGACCGGCTCGCCCTCTGCCGTGCGCAGCGCGACCACGAGCTTGTTGTCGCCGACGTTGGGGGTGGCGGGAACCGTGGTGAGGCCGACTTCGAGACCCGCGGCCCGATACCAGGAGAGGCCGGTTTCCCGCGCGTCAGTGGCCGGCCCGGGAGCCGATCCCGACCGCGTCAGGTAGACGGCGAATCCGCCAAGCAACAACGCAGCCAGCGCTGTGCTGCCAAGAGTGATCCGCCGGTTCATGGTTCGACTCCGGGCAATTCTGATTGTGGCGGGGGGTGTGGAATGCCGGCGGTGCGCAGCAGTTCGGCCATGTGCTCGGCATGGTCGGCCCTTGCGCGGGCCAGCGCGAGATCCGTGGCAAGCTTGCGTTGCTCGGAGTCGATGACGTTGGCGAAGGCGCCGGCCCCGCTTCGATAGTCTGCTATGGCGGTATCCAGGTATTCGTCGGCCAGTGGTACCAGATCATTCTCGTAGAGTTGTACCGCTTGCCCCGCCTCGACGACGGCCGCCCTGGCCTGGGCAAGGGCGTCCAACAGTTCGGCACGACGTTGAGCCAGCGCCCATCGCGATCTGCTGGAATCGGCGCGTGCGGCGGCGAGCTCGGATCGTCGCTTGCCTCGATCCAGAGGCACATTGATGGTGACGCCGATGATCGGCCGCTTGTCGGTGTCATCCCACAGGCTGTTGTAGCCGATACCGACCTGAAACTCGGGGTAGAATGCTTTTTCCGCGAGCGTGACCCGACTTTGATTCGCGGCGAGTCGGGCATCGAGCCGCGCCAGTTCCGGGTGTCGAGCCAGCGCACTCATCTTGAGCGTCGCGAAGGGCGGCGGCTCCCGGAGGGGCGCCGGGGGCGATGCCGGAGGCAGCGGTGCATCCGGTGACCGGTTCAGCAGGGCGTTGATGCGCGACTGAACCGTGGTCCGCAGCCGAAGCAGGCGCAGCTCTTCCTGGTCGAGATTGGCCCGTTCCACCTCCGCCTGCAGCACGTCCTGTTTGAGACTGCGGCCTGCCGCGTATCCTGCCGAAGCGGTCGCGATCAGTTCCCCGACCAGGGTCTCGGCGGCGTGGTGTATCGCCAGCGCCTCGCGTACGAACCACCACCGCGCGTGCGCCGAACGAGCCTGCGCAATGACCTCGAGCGCGAGTGCTGCGCGGTCACCTTCCGCTGCCGCTGCCTGGTGCCGCGCCACCGCCTCCCGAGCGGCCAGGGCCCCCGGCCAGGGAATGCGCTGACCGAATTCCACGCGTTGATTCAGACGGTCCGAATCTACCGTCCTCGGTGCAACCCCGTAGCTGAGCATGGGATCATCGAGCGCGCCGGCGGGCGCGACCCGGTACCTGGCGGCCTCTGCGGCAGCAGCCAGCGCGGCGACACTCGGATTGGCTTCGACAACCCATTTCGCCAGCGTGTCGGCCGACAGGAGCTCGGCCTGCACGCCGGCAGAGCTGGCGTCATTCGGGGGTTCGCCAGCCGGGAGCTGTGTGCAAAAGGTCAGCGCCGCGCCCAGGCAGGCACTCTTCATGATGATCGATTTCAATGTCCAGCTCCTTGTCAATCACGACTGACTGCACGACGAGGTCCCCAACGCTGGGGCTCGTGCTCCGCTCGGAAAGGAGATGTTGTTAGATACGCAGGCGCTGGGTGATCAGATAGGTGTCTGACCGAATCAGATGGGCATCTGAAGGAAGGGTGGGGACGGCAATCGCCGAGCGCGTCGGCGCCAGGGCACTCAGGAAAATTGAGTAGATTGCCGCCGGCGGAGGATCGACAGCGGTCCTCAGCTCGAACGGCTTGGTGACTGGCTGCTCGTCCTGTGCGTCAGGGTTGAAACTCAGTTCAACCGACCGGTCGCAACATCGCTCCGGCGGTCCATTGGTCGGATCATCACATGCGGAATCCCCGCAGTCGCCCGCCGTTCTGTTGGCCGTGCAGCAACATTCGTGCACGACCTCGTCCATCAGCGCGCACTTGAAGACGGACTGTGCCTGGACCTGGCCGATGAGCAGAGCCAGCAGGAGCGAGCAAATCCTGGCCACTTTGGCGCGTCGTCCGGTCATTGCGTCATCATACGAGAAGGAGACCGAAAAAAGACCCTGATAAACGGCAATTCGATCTGCTCCGCGGCCGTGGGCTCGCAGCTCGATCCCCAGGGCGGGAGAGCTTAGACTCTGTAGCTACTACAGAGGCAAGAGGTCTTGAACATGGGGGCCAAGAGAACGCCCGCGCCGCTCAAGCGCGCTGAGCTGGCGAAGCGCTCCGGCTGCAACATCGAGACGATCCGCTACTACGAGAAGATCGGCATGCTGCCGGATCCGCCGCGCACGGCGTCGGGATATCGCCTCTACGACGACAGCCACCTGGCCCGCCTGCGCTTCATCCTTCGCGCGCGGGAGCTCGGCTTTCCCATCGCGGAAATCCGGGGTCTGCTGGGCCTGGTCGACGGCGGCACCCAGACCTGTGCCCAAGTCAAGGCGCGAACCCAAAGGCACCTCGCCGATGTGCGTACCCGAATAGCAGACCTGCGGCGCATTGAGTGTGTCTTGGCGCGGACCGCGGAGCAGTGCTCGGGCAACGAGGTTCCCGAGTGTCCCGTCCTCGAGGCGCTGAGTTCGTGATCGCGTCTGTGGCTGTCTACCTGGGTGCCGCGGTGGCCGAAATTGCCGGCTGCTTCGCTTTCTGGGCCTGGTTGCGTTTGGACAGATCTCCGGCCTGGCTGATTCCCGGCATGGCCAGCCTGGCGGCGTTCGCTTTCTTACTGACGCGCATCGACAGCAGCTTCGCGGGCCGCACATACGCGGCTTACGGGGGGGTGTATATAGCGACGTCATTACTCTGGCTTTGGCTGGTCGAGCACAAGGCTCCCGACCGCTGGGATCTCACCGGTGCCGCAATCTGTCTGGGTGGCGCCGCCATTATCCTGTGGGCGCCGCGCGCGGCCTGAAAGGGCGATCGCCCAGACTGGGGATACACCTCGCCTGCAGTTGCCGCTACCCCCGGGCCATGGGACGAAGATTGTCGGGTTTGGTCTGACCGCCCCGCCGCTGCGCTTCGAGGCTGTATGCTCCGGTCGCTGCGCGCGGATCACTCCCCGGGCCTGCATCGAAGATTGACTTCGGATCCCGGGTCGCAGCCGGGCTGCGGCGACGCATCGATCCCCGGTGGCGCGGCGCCGACCGGTAGCGCCAGTGTTGCCCGGGCATCCGCCGCCGGCGGCCGGGCGCGGTGGTGGACCAGGGCCGACCCGGGAATCTGCTTGGCGGCCCGTTTTGCCGCGGTGACCTGCTCGGTAACCGCGTCGCCATCGAGGTTGGTCGGGTCGGGAACCTCGAGTGCGCCGATCGACAGCGAAACCAGCGGCGAGCAGCTGGTGCCGCCGTCCGCTGCGCTGAGGCAGCCGCGTCGCTGTGCTTCGAGGCTGTATTCTCCGGTCGCCGCGCGCGCAAATTCGCCGAGTATCCGCTGGCAGCACGCGGCCCAATCGGGGCGCTGGAAGAACACCACGAAGTCATCCCCGCCGATGTGCCCGATGAAATCCCGGGCGCCGTTCAGTTCGCGGCGCAGGGTATCGGCCAGCAGCCGGATGATGCGGTCGCCGCGGGCATAACCATAGGTGTCGTTGAAGGGCTTGAAGTGATCCAGGTCGCAGTAGGCGACTGCGAAGGGTCCCCCGCTGCGCAACAGGCGGTCGAGGTGGCGCAAGATGGCGACATTGCCCGGCAGCTGCGTGAGCGGGTTGGCGTGGCGCGCCGCGGCGATGCGGCGGCGGGTTATGTGCTGGAGCAGGTCGAGCAGGGTTCCCCGGCCTCGGAAGCGGCCTTCGGTGGTGAGCACGAACTCGTCGACATAGACCCCCGGCGTACCGGTGAGGCGTTTGCTGATCACTTCCAGGGGCATGGCGAGATCGAACGCCAGAAAGCCCTTGTCGAGAAAGCGTCGCACCGACTGCCGGCCGTAGAGATCGCGGCCGAAGCGGGACGCGTAGATATTCATGAACCCGGTGCGCAGCAGTACGCCCACCGGCGCGTCTTCGTGCAGCACCGCGAGGCTCTGGGCGCCGGGATCCTGGAGGAACACCGCCGCGGCCGCCTCCACGGTGGCGTCGATGGTCACGCTGGCCATGGGCTTGAGCAGGCAGGCGGCGGTGCCGCTGCGATCCTGGATACGGCGATCCTCGGCATTGCGAAACCAGCCGGGATCGGCGGCCAGCGGCGGTGCGGTGGAGGGCCTGGCGAAATGGTAGCCCTGGGCGAAGCCGGTGCCGAGACGGCGCACCACGGCGTATTCGGCGGCGGTTTCTACGCCCTCGGCGATCACCTGACAACCCAGTGCATGGCTGATTTCCAGAATCGAGCGCACGAACTGATATTTCACCCGGTCGCTGTCGATGCCGGACAGGAAATGACGGTCGATCTTGACGAAATCCGGGGCCATTTCCGACCATAGTTTGAGGCCCGAGTAGCCGGCCCCGAGATCGTCGATGGCGATCGCGAATCCGGCCTCGCGGTAGTGCTCCACGGCGGCGCGGATCAGTTCGTAGTCGGTCACCGGCTGGGTCTCGGTGATTTCCAGGACCACGCGATCGGGCGCGAGCCCATGGTCCTGCAGATAGCTTTGTGTGAGCCCGGAGGTGTAGCCCGGCGACATCAGAACCTCCGGGCTGATGTTGATGAACAGCCGTCCGGGCAGGCGCAGGCGGGCATAGTGCCGGATCACCAGGCGGCGGGCGAGGTAGTCGAGTTCTTGCAGGCGGCCGTGGCGGACGGCCGCGCCGAACAGTCGCGCCGGGCTGTGCAACGCGCAGTCCGAAGGCCCTCGGATCAGGCCTTCGTAGCCGTGGATCGCCCTGCGGTGCAGGTGCACGATGGGCTGGAACCTGGGGTAGATCTGTTCGCCGAGCAGAATGGCGTCGAGCGCTTCGAATTCAGTGTCGTATTCGGGGGGCATGGCGCGTCGCTGGGCAGTCGCGGGTGAAGTTGACAGCACGACAATCTAACCCCGGTCAGATGACGGTTCGGTGACGAGCCCGCGAGAGCGACATTTGCTTTAATGCGAGCCTTCACGGCCCGATTGCAACGCGATGGATACGGACTCCCCGCCTCGCCTCCTCGCCCTGTTGCGCCGCAGACGGTTCCTGCCGTTTTTCCTGGTGCAGTTCAGCGGCGCCTTCAATGACAACCTCTATCGCAGCGCCCTGCTGGTGTTGCTGGTCAGCGGCGCGGTCGCTGCCGAACGGGTCAATCTCTGGGTCAATCTGGCGGCGGGATTGTTCATTCTGCCGTTCTTTCTCTTTTCCCCGCTCGCCGGTCAGCTTGCCGACCGCTGCGACAAGGCGCAGCTGATGCGCTGGATCAAGGCTGCCGAGGTGCTGATCATGATCGGCGCGGCTACCGCCCTCTTCCAGCAGGCCTGGGCCTGGCTGCTGGCACTGTTGTTTGCGATGGGCGTCCATTCCTCTTTCTTCGGCCCGCTCAAGTACGCGATTCTGCCCCAGCATCTGGGTGCCGGCGATCTGGTCGCGGGCAATGCCCTGGTGGGTATGGGCACCTTCGTGGCGATTCTCTCCGGCACCATCGGTGGCTCCCTGCTCGCCGGCAGCCCGGATCCGCGCCTCTGGGTGGGATTCGGGGTGATATTGGTGGCGCTGTCCGGCTGGGTCGCGAGCCTGGCGGTGCCGCCGGCACCGGCGGCGGCGCCCGACCTGCGCATCGACTGGAATCCGCTGCGCCAGCTCGCCGTGCTCTACCGGCTGGCGAGGGCGCGCTTCGGGGTCTTGCCGGCGGCGGCCGGTATCTCCGTATTCTGGGCGCTGGGGGTGAGCTATCTGACCCAGATACCCAATTTCGCGGTCGTCGTCCTGGGCGGAACCCCGGGCCTGATTGCCCTGCTGCTGTCCGCTTTCGTGGTGGGCATCGCCCTGGGTTCCCTGCTCTGCGCGCGCCTCGGCGGGAGCCGTGGCGAGCTCGGCCTGGTGCCCCTGGGCGGGCTGGGGCTGGTGCTGTTCAGCCTGGATCTCGGCTCAGCGGTACGCGGGTTTCAAGCCCTGGCGGAGGTCGTCCCTTCCCTGCAGCTGCTGAGCCAATGGCCGCTGCCACGCGTGCTTGGCGACATCGTGCTGCTGGGAGTCTGTGGCGGGCTGTACGTGGTGCCGCTCTATGTGCAGTTGCAACGCCGCGCGGGCAGCGACAGCCGGGCGCGCGTCATCGCCTTCAACAATCTGCTCAATGCGCTGTTCATGGTCGCCGCCAGCCTGCTCGGCATGCTGGTCCTGGGAGTGCTGCATTGGTCGATCCCCGACTTCTTCCTGGTGCTCGGCCTGCTGCAGGGCCTGGCGCTGGTGCTGTTGTTGATCTGGGCGCCGGACTGGCTGGTGAGCCTGGCCGGCTGGGTGGTCGGCCGCCTCTGGTTCGGGGTGCACGCGCTCCACTTTCCCGGCGGTCGCGGCGGCGAGACCTGGGTGCTGCACTGCCCGCCGGACCCCCTGGCGGTACTCCTCGCGGCGACGCGGTCCGGTCGGCCGGTGCGGCTGTCGCTGCCGGTTTCCCTGCGCGGCTGGCGCTGGCGATGGCTGCGCCGGTCGGCGCCCCCTTTGCCGGAACCCGGCGCAGCGGACGGTCCGGTTTGCTACTGCGAGCCGGATCCGCTGACCACCGTCACCCCCGGCACCGCGTCGCGGCACTATCGACTGCGGCTGCGGCGCCTGGGCTGGCGGACGCTGGAGGTGGAGGTAACGCCCCGAGCCGGAGTCGGTGATGCTTCCGGCGGCGATCTTCCCGGGACTGTAGCGCCCTGCCCGGTGCCCGGACCCTGATCCCTTGCTGGTGAGGTCGAGATGAAGCTTTCCACCCGAATCCTGCTGGGCATGGTCGCCGGTATCGCGGTCGGTGTGCTGCTCAGACCGCTGGCGGATGGGCCCGACAGCTTCGCCGCCGCGCTCGGCGCCTGGCTGGTCGACACCGCGTTCGAGGTGGGGGGCAGCATCTTCGTCGCCTCCCTCAAGCTGATGGTGGTGCCACTGCTGTTCGTCTCCCTGGTAAATGGCGCCAGCGCCATGGGAGCCAGTGCCCGCATGGGCCGGATCGCCGGCAAGACGCTGGCGCTCTACCTGGTCACCACCGGCATCGCCATCACCCTGGCGCTGCTGCTCGCCAATCTGATCGATCCCGGCCTGGGCGTCGGCCTCGAGGGCGAGGTCGATTTCGATCCGGCGGCGGCGCCCTCGGCCAAAGAGGTGCTGATCGGCATCTTCCCGAGCAATCCGGTGCAGGCGATGGCCGAGGGCAACATGTTGCAGGTCATTGTTTTCTCGCTGCTGATGGGGATCGCCCTGGCGCACAGCGGCCCGGCGGGTGAGCCTGCCCGGGAGGTATTCCGCAGTTTCAACGAGGTGATCATGGCCATGGTCACCCTGCTCATGCATCTGGCGCCCTACGGCGTCTTCTGTCTGCTCGCCAAGCTGTTCGCCGAGCTGGGGTTTTCCGCGATTCTGGATCTGGGCAAATACTTCGGCACGGTGCTCCTGGTGCTCGCGATCCACGGCAGCCTGACCTATGGCCTGCTGCTGTGGCTGGTCGCCCGGCGCAGCCCGCTGACTTTTCTGCGCAATGTGCGCCCGGCGCTGCTGTTCGGCTTTTCCACCGCATCCAGCAACGCCACCATGCCGGTGACTCTCAATGTCGCCGAACAGCGCCTGGGCATCGATAACCGGGTGGCTTCCTTCACGGTGCCGTTGGGCGCCACCATGAACATGGACGGCACCGCCATCATGCAGGGCGTGGCCACGGTGTTCATCGCCCAGGCCTATGGCCTGGACATCTCCATGGGCGGCTATCTGGCCGTGATCCTCACCGCCACCCTGGCGTCGATCGGCGCCGCCGGGGTGCCAGGTGTGGGCCTGATCACCCTGGCGCTGGTGTTGGAGCAGGTGGGCCTGCCGGTGGAGGGGATCGCGCTCATCGTCGGTATCGACCGGCTGCTCGATATGGCGCGCACCGCGGTCAATGTCTGCGGCGATTGCACGGTGAGCACCCTGGTGGCCAGCAGTGAGGGCTTGCTCGACGACAAGCTGTTCGCCGAGGTATCGGATCGCGATCGCTATGTGGCGGATCCCTGAGCGGAGTTCCGCCACAGCTCAGGACTGCCGGAGCAGCCGGCGAATTCCGATGAGCCCGGCGGCGGCGTCCGCGCCGCCGCGGTTTCCTCCGCCCGGTGCTTGGGGGATTGGCTGCCCTCCACCCATGGCAAAGGGAGCGCGGCGACGGGCACAACAGCGACCGCAGTCTGTAGGAATCAGCCTTCGAGGCGGGGCCTGAGCGCCTCCAGATCGTAGCCCGCCGCCCGCGCCTTGGCCAGCAGCGCATCGGCGGATTGCTTGCCGGACTGGGACAGCAGCCAGAGCATGGTGCAGCGGGTCCCCGTGCGGCAGTGGGCGAGGATTTTTCCCGGCGTCTCCTCGATCAGGCGGCCGAAGGTCTCGACGTCTGCCGGGGTGATGTTGGTGCCCACCACCGGCTGGTGGATATAGCTCAGGCCGGCGGGGCCGGCGGCCGCCTCGACCTCGGCGGCGGTGGGCTGCCCGGGTTCCTCGCCGTCGGGACGATTGTTGATGATCGCCGTGTAGCCTGCGGCGGCGATCTGGGCGACCTCGGCGGGCGTGATCTGACTGGCGACGGCCAGCCGGGGGGTGAGAGATTTGCCGATCATGGCGTGCTCCGTTCGATCCGAGAGGCGAGCCTAAGTTGGCGCCGCCGCCAATACAACCATCAACCGATACGCAGGCTGCGCAGACCCTCCTGGAGCCGCAGCAGGTGCTCTTCCAGACCGGCGCCCTTGTGCTGCGCCACGCCGATCGCCAGAACATCGATGACCACCAGATGGGCGATGCGCGATGACAGCGGCGTGTACAGCTGGATGTCCTCGCGGACGTCGATGGCGATGGGGATATCGGCGCCCGTGGCGACCGGCGTCCCGCTGGGTGCCAGGCCGATCACCAGGGCGCCGCGCTCCTGGACCCGCGCCATGGATTCCAGCAGCGCCCGGGTCCGCCCGGATTGCGACAGCGCGACCACGACGTCGCCGGGCTCCAGCGAGGTCGCCGACATGTTCTGCAGATGCGGGTCCGAGTAGGCGGCGGTGACCAGCCGCAGCCGGAAGAAGCGGTGCTGGGCATCAAAGGCCACCGGCGCCGAGGCCCCGAAGCCGTAGAACTCCACCCGCCGCGCCGCGCACAGCGCCTGGATGGCGCGCTCCAGCATCCTGGGGTCGAGACTGTCGCGCACCTCGATGAGGCTGTCGACGGTGGCGTTGAACACCTTGTCCGTGTATTCCCGCACCGAGTCGGTGTCGGTGACCGCCACTGTGCCCGTACCGCGGCTGGCGGCCAATTGCTGTGCCAGCGCGAGGCGAAATTCCAGGAATCCCCGGCAGCCCACCGCCTGGCAGAAGCGCACCACGGTGGGCTCGCTGACGCCGGCTGCGGCGGCGAGATCGACGATGCGCATGGACACCACCCGGGCGGGGTCGGCGAGCACCTGCTCCGCGACCTTGCGCTCGGACTTGCGCAGATCGGTGCGGGCGGTGTCGATCGCGCGGAGCAATTCGGCTGGATGCACTGGGGGTTACCAGGGGAGATGGGTGGAGTGTAATTTATTTACAGAATGGCCGGCGCCAGGGGGCGCGCCGGCGGTCTCTGCTAGAATTCCCCCGATGACAGTCTCCCCGATCCTCGACCGCCTCAATCAGGCCCAGCGCGCCGCTGTCGCCCACGATGCCGGCCATCTGATGGTGTTGGCCGGTGCCGGCAGCGGCAAGACCCGGGTGCTGGTGCACCGCATCGCCTGGCTGGTCAGCGGCGCCGGTGTGTCGCCCCATGCCATCCTGGCGGTCACCTTCACCAACAAGGCGGCCCGGGAGATGCGCGAGCGGCTCGCCGAGCTGGTCGGCGGCGCCGCCCGCAGCATGTGGGTGGGCACCTTTCATGGTCTGGCCCACCGCCTGCTCAAGCTTCACTGGCGCGATGCCGGCCTGGACGAGCACTTCCAGATTCTCGACAGCGATGATCAGCTGCGGCTGATCAAGCGCGTCTGTCTGGTTCGGGGGCTGGATCCGGAGCGCTGGCCGCCGCGCCAACTGCAGTGGTTCATCAATGCCCAGAAGGACGAGGGACTGCGCGCGCGCGATCTGGCCGAACGCGGCGACGCCACCGCCGACACCATGGTCTCGGTGTACCGTGATTATGAGGCGGCCTGTGAACGCGGCGGCGTGGTCGACTTCGGCGAGCTGCTGTTGCGCGCCCACGAGCTCTGGCAGCGCCACCCCGAGCTGCTCGCCCACTATCAACAGCGCTTCAGCCACCTGCTGGTCGACGAATTTCAGGACACCAACGCCATCCAGTACGCCTGGTTGCGGCAACTCGCTGGAGAAAACGGCTGGCTGACCGTGGTCGGCGACGACGACCAGTCGATCTACGGCTGGCGCGGCGCGCGGATCGAGAACATCCGCAATTTCAGCCGGCATTTTCCCGGTGCCAGCACGGTGCGCCTGGAGCAGAACTACCGCTCCACCGCCACCATCCTCGAGGCCGCCAATGCCGTGATCGCCCATAACCAGGGGCGGCTGGGCAAGCAGCTGTGGACCGCCGGCGAAAGCGGTGAGCCGGTATCCGTGTACGCCGGCTTCAACGAACAGGACGAGGCCCGCTTCATTGCCGAGCGTATCCAGGCCTGGCTCGACACCGGCGGCGCCTGCGACGAAGTGGCGATTCTCTACCGCTCGAACGCGCAATCCCGGGTGCTGGAGGAGGCGCTGCTGCGCGTCGGTCTGCCCTACCGCATCCACGGCGGTCACAGGTTCTACGAGCGCCTGGAGATTCGCAATGCTTTGGCCTATCTGCGCCTGTTGGTGAATCCGGCCGACGACGCGGCCCTGGAGCGGGTGATCAACATCCCGACCCGGGGCATTGGCGAGCGCACCCTGGCGCGCCTGCGCGAGCTGGCGCGGGCCGCCGGAGGCTCCCTGTGGGAGGCGTTCCCAGCCGCCGTCGCCGAGCTGCCCGCACGCGCCGCGGCGGCACTGCGCGGCTTCGCCGAGCTGATCGACGAACTGGGCGCCGAGGCCGATTCGCTGGAGCTGGCCGAACTCTGCGAGCGTGTCCTCACGCGCACCGGGCTGCTCGAATTTCATGGCCGGGAGGCCGGCGAGCGGGGTGCGGCCCGGGTCGATAACCTGGAGGAGCTGATCAGCGCCTGCCGATCCTTCGAGGCCGAGGATCCCAAGGCGCCGCTGCTGCCCCAGTTTCTCGCTGCCGCGGCTCTGGATGCCGGCGAGCGCCAGGCGGAGGGCGATATGCCCGCCGTGCAGCTGATGACCTTGCACGCCGCCAAGGGCCTGGAGTTTCCCCTGGTCTTCATCACCGGGATGGAGGAAAACCTGTTTCCCCACCGCATGTCGGTGGAAGAGCCAGGTCGTTTGGAGGAGGAGCGCCGCCTCTGCTACGTGGGCATCACCCGGGCCATGACCAAGCTCTATCTGAGCTGGGCGGAGGTGCGACAGTTGCACGGCCGCGAAACCTTCAATGGCCCGTCGCGGTTTCTGCGCGACCTTCCCGCCGAACTGCTCGAAGAGGTGCGGCCGCGCGCCACCATCACCCGGCCGGTGAGCTTCGGCGCTGCGCCACCGGCGCGGACTGCCGCGCCGACCGATAACGGCACCGGTCTGGCGCTGGGACAGCGAGTGGCGCACAAGAAGTTCGGCGAGGGCGTAGTGCTGGATTTCGAGGGCCGCGGGCCCCAGGCTCGGGTGCAGGTCAACTTTCGCAATGCCGGCGCCAAGTGGCTGGTAGTGCAGTTAGCCGGGCTGCGCGCGCTCTGAACAACGATAACCCGAAGACCAAACCAGGGGGATTTATGCGCGGACGATGGCTGGTGCCGGCGCTGATGCTGGCGCTCGCCGCCTGTGGCGGTGAAGGCCCGCAACGGACCGAACAGGGCGCTGCGGTGCAAGCGGAGAAAAGCTTCCGTTGGAAACTGGTCACGACCTGGCCCAAGAACTATCCCGGGCTGGGCACGGCGCCGGAAAAGTTTGCCGAGTTGATCGCGCGCATGAGTAATGGCCGGCTGACCGTCAAGGTCTATGGCGCCGGCCAATTGGTGCCGGCCATGGAGGTGTTCGATACCGTCTCCAGCGGTACCGCGGAGATGGGTCACGGTGCCGCCTACTACTGGAAGGGCAAGGCCCCGGCGGCGGTGTTCTTCACCAGTGTGCCCTTTGGCCTCAATGCCCAGGAGATGAACGCCTGGCTGCACTACGGCGGCGGCCTGGCGCTGTGGCGGGAGGTGTATGCGCCCTTCAATTTGGTGCCCTTTGCGGGTGGCAACTCGGGCGTACAGATGGCGGGCTGGTTCAATCGCGAGATCAACAGCCTGGCCGACCTTCAGGGCCTCAAGATGCGCATCCCGGGCCTGGGCGGCGAGGTCATCCGCCGCGCCGGCGGCGAGGCGGTAACCATTCCCGGCGGCGAACTCTACACCGCGCTGCAGACCGGCGTCATCGACGCCACCGAGTGGGTGGCGCCCTACAACGATCTGGCGTTTGGCTTCCACCAGATCGAGAAGGCGCGCTATTACTATTATCCCGGCTGGCACGAGCCCGGCTCGACCCTGGAGCTGATCGTCAACCAGGACGCCTGGCAATCGCTGCCGGATGACCTGCAGGCCATGGTCGAGGCCGCCGCCCGGGCGGTGAACCAGGACATGCTCGACGAGTACACGGCGCGCAACCATGCCGCCTACGTCGAACTGGAGCGCAACGGCGTACAGATCCGGCCGCTGCCGGACGACGTGCTGGTCGAACTGCACCGCCTCAGCGATCAGGTGCTCGGGGAGTTGGCCGCCAGCGATCCCCTGGCGCGCAGGGTGTATGAGTCACAGCGGGCCTTTCAGGAGCAAGTAAGCGCTTACCACCGGATTTCCGAGGAGGCCTATTTCCGGGCGCGGCGGCTGCCCACCGACTGAGCTGGACCGCCGCGCCCTGTGCTCTCAGCCCTGGGCCTTGAGGCCGCGCAGCACCTTGCGCATGCTGTGTGCGACCGCACTGAAGGCGTCGTCGAAGGGCTGCGCCTCGCTCAGGTCGCAGATCTCTGCCCAGTGTCCGGCGAGCGTCTCCGGATCCGGGGCGGCCTGGGTCCCCAGGCAGACGCCGGCGCCTTCCAGGATGCCGATCTTCGCGTAATAGCCGGCGCCGGTACTGATGATATCGCCGCTGCCGGTGTGGTCCTCGGCGCACAACAAGCCCACCAGGGAGGAGACGAATTCCGGCTGCAGTAAGGGTCCGGTCTTGTCGTCCATCGCCTCCTCCGACATCCGCGTGGTGGCCATGGGCGCGACACAGTTGACGGTCACGTTGCGGTTGCGGCCCTCCAGCTTGAGGCTGTTCATCAGGCCCACCAGGGCGATCTTGGCGGCGGCGTAGTTGCCCAGCCCATGGCCACCGAACAGCCCGGCCGCGGACGTGGTCATCACCACGCGGCCGTATTGCTGGTCGAGCATGCCCTGCCAGGCGGCCTTGGTGCAGTACACCGCGCCCATCAGGTGGACGTCGACCACTGCCTTGAAGTCCTCGATCGACATTTTGCGGAAGCTGTTCTGGATGTTGTTGCCGGCGTTGTTGATGAGGATGTCGACCTTGCCGAAGGCGTCGCAGGCGGACTGGATAATCGCCTCGCCGCCCTCCGGGGTGGCCACCGAGTCATAGTTCGCCACCGCCTCGCCGCCCGCCGCGCGGATCTCGGCGACTACGGCATCGGCCGCCGAGTGGGAGCCGCCGCGGCCCGCAACCGAGCCGCCCAGGTCATTGACCACCACCCTGGCGCCGCGCGCCGCCAGCAACAGAGCGTGACTGCGTCCCAGACCGTTGCCGGCGCCGGTGATCACGGCAACGCGGCCGTCGTATCGAATCGTCATGAGGTTTCCTCTGGTTGCCTGAAAATGGTTGCCCGAAAATCGGGATAAGAAAATGACGGCCGTATGTTACCAGTGGGTAATCGAGCGCGTCAGCGCCGGCTTGCAATCTATAATCCCGGAAGATCCACTGTGCGAGGGCGGACCATGGATTTCTCATTCAGTCCCGAGCACGAGGCGCTGCGCGATACCGTGCGCCGCTTCTGTGCCGAGCACATCGCGCCGCGGGCACGGCAGGCGGATGATTCCGAAAGCTTTCCCCGCGAGTTGTTTCGCGCCTGGGGCGAGCTCGGTCTGATCGGCGTGCGCTATCCGGAGGCCGACGGCGGTTCCGGCTTCGACAAGGTTTCCGACTGCATCGTGCGCGAGGAGATGAGCCGGGTCAGCCAGGCGTTCGCTTCGGCCTGGTCGGCGCATTCCCACCTCGCCATCTGGCCGATCTGGCGCGCCGGTACGGTTGCGCAGCAGCAACGTTTCTTCGCCCCGGCGTTGGCCGGGGAACGCGTCGCCGCCTTCGGTCTGAGCGAGCCCGATGTCGGCTCCAACATTCGTGCCCTGCAGACCAGGGCCACCAAGGTCGAGGGCGGTTATCGCATCCGCGGCAGCAAACTCTATATCACCAATGCGCCGATCGCCGATTTCATCACCCTGGCGGCGCGCACCAAGCCCGAGCGGGACGCCGCTGCCATCAGCCTGTTTCTGGTCGAACTTCCCGACCCGGCGGTGCAGATCGACAAGCTCGACAAGGAAGGTATCCGCGCCTCGGAGACCGGGCTGATCCATATCGACGATCTGTTCGTGCCCGATGAGTGTCTGCTCGGCGGGCGGGAGGGCACCTACCCGATCATCCTCGAATGCCTGTCCGAAAACCGCGTCGGCGTTGCCGCCAACTGTCTGGGCATGGCGCGCGGCGCCATGGCCGTGGCCCTCGATTATGCCCGCACCCGGGTGGTCGGCGACCGTACCATCGGCAGGTATCAGGCGATCGCCCACAAGCTCGCCGACATGGCCGCCGAGATCGAGGCCGCGCACTGGATGGTCTATCACGGCGCCTGGCGCGTCGATCAGGGCACCTTGGATGCCGCCACCGCCGCCAGGGTCAAGCTGATCGCCAGCGAAACCGCCCTGCGCGTCAGCGAGCAGGCGATCCGTATTCTGGGCGGCGCCGGCATCATGCGCGACTACCCGGTGGGCCGTTTCCACCGCGACGCCCTGGTCTATGTGATCGGTGAAGGTACCAGCGAGATCCAGCGCAACATCATCGCCCGGGATCTGGAGCTGTGATGCCGGCACCGGGCTCGGGGGTTGTGTCCGAACCCGGGATCCCGGTCGTCTTCCCCGAGGGGCGAAGCGCGTTCGGGCATCCCGGGCGGAATCCGCGGGGGGCCGGGCTGGGGAAGCTCAGGGCAGATCGGTCTCGCCCATCAGAAAGCGGTCGCATTCGCGGGCCGCGCCACGGCCTTCGTTGAAGGCCCAGACCACCAGGCTCTGGCCGCGGCGACAGTCGCCGGCGGCGAATACCTTGTCGATACTGGTGCGGAACTTGCCGTGGGCTGCGTGGATGTTGGAGCGCGGATCCCGCTCCAGGTCCAGGGCTTCGAGCAGGGGTTGCTCGGGGCCCAGGAAGCCCATGGCGAGCAGCACCAGCTGGGTCTTTATCACGCGTTCGGTGCCGGCGACCTGCTGGGGCAGCATCTGCCCCTGTGCGTTGCGCACCCACTCGACATCGACCAGATGCACGGCCTGGAGCCGACCCTCGGCGTCGCCCTCGAATTTGGTGGCCGTGGTCAAGTAAACGCGCGGGTCAGCGCCGAAGCGGGCCGCGGCTTCTTCCTGGCCATAGTCCATGCGGTAGATCTTGGGCCATTCCGGCCAGGGGTTGTCCGGCGCGCGTTCGTCCGGGGCCCGCGGCATGATCTCGACCTGCATCAGGCTGTTGCAGCCGTGGCGTAGCGAGGTGCCGACGCAGTCCGTGCCGGTGTCGCCGCCGCCGATCACCACCACGTCCTTGCCCTTGGCGGAGATGTGGTCCACGCCCGGCTGGCCGTCGAGGTTGGTCTGCGTATTGGCGCGCAGAAAATCCATGGCGAAGTGCACGCCTTCCAGCTCGCGGCCGGGAATGGGCAGGTCGCGCGGCTGGGTGGCGCCGGTGCACAGCACCACGGCATCGAAGTGGTCGAGCAGCTCCTGGGCCGAGATTTGCTTGCCGATTTCGGTGTTGCAGCGGAACTCGATGCCCTCTTCCTCGAGCACCCGCAGGCGGCGTTGGACGACCGCTTCCTTGTCCAGCTTCATGTTGGGGATGCCGTACATGAGCAGGCCGCCGGCGCGGTCGGCACGCTCGAAGACGGTCACCGAATGGCCCGCCTTGTTGAGTTGGGCGGCGGTGCTGAGTCCCGCCGGGCCAGAGCCCACCACGGCGACCTTCTTGCCGGTGCGTTCGATCGGCGGCTCGGCTACCACCCAGCCTTGCTCCCAGCCGTGGTCGATGATCTCGCACTCGATGTTCTTGATGGTCACCGGCGGGTTGTTGATCCCCAGCACACAGGAGCCTTCGCAGGGCGCCGGACAGACGCGGCCGGTAAATTCCGGGAAATTGTTGGTCTTGTGCAAGCGGGCCAGGGCTTCCTTCCAGAGGCCCCGGTAGACCAGATCGTTCCATTCGGGGATCAGATTGTTGATCGGACAGCCGGTGGCCATGCCCGACAGCAAGGTGCCGGTGTGGCAGAAGGGTACGCCGCAGTCCATGCAGCGTGCGCCTTGCTCGCGCAACTTGTCCTCCGGCATGTGCAGATGAAATTCGTTCCAGTCCTTGACGCGCTCTTGCGGACTGCGATCAGCCGGCAGTTCGCGCAGGTATTCGATAAATCCGGTCGGCTTGCCCATGGGACTCCCAGAGATCAGTGAAGAGGGGACGCGCGGCGGCGGTGATCAACCACCACCGACGCGGGCCAGATCGCCGGCGTTTTCCTCGAACGCGGCGTTGATGGCGTCATCGCCGCTCAGCCCCTGTAGCTGCGCCTTTTCCAGCGCCTGGAGCACACGCTTGTAGTCCTTGGGTATTACCTTGACGAAATGGCGAGCGTAATCCGCCCAGCGTTCGAGGATTTCCGCCGCGCGCTGGCTGCCGGTCAGTTCCCCATGGCGCTGAATCAGGCTGCGGACGCGTTCGACCTCGGCGTCGTTGGCGAAGGTTTCGAGCAGCACCATCTGTGGATTGCAGCGGCTGGCGAAGGTGCCGGCTTCATCGAGGACATAGGCGACGCCGCCGCTCATGCCGGCGGCGAAGTTGCGCCCGGCGGCGCCCAGGATCACCACGGTGCCGCCGGTCATGTATTCGCAGCCGTGGTCGCCCACGGCCTCGACCACCGCGGTGACGCCGGAGTTGCGCACCGCGAACCGCTCACCCGCCATGCCGCGGATGAAGACCTCGCCGGAGGTGGCGCCGTAGAGTGCCACATTGCCGGCGATGATGTTCTCCTCGGGCACGAAGGGAGAGCCCGCCGGCGGATAGATGATGATGCGCCCGCCGCTGAGCCCCTTGCCGAGATAGTCGTTGGTATCGCCCTCCAGCTCCCAGGTCATGCCCTTGGGCATGAAGGCGCCGAAGCTCTGCCCGGCGCTGCCCTGAAAGTGGATGTGGATGGTGTCGTCCGGCAGGCCCTCGGCGCCGTGGCGGCGGGTTACCTCGCTGCCCAGAATGGTGCCCACCACCCGGTTGATGTTGCGGATGGGTACGGTCGCACGCACGGGCTCGCCCGACTCCAGCGCCGGCTTGCACAGCTCCAGCAAGGTGGTGTTGTCCAGCGCCTTGTCGAGACCGTGATCCTGGGCAATCTGGCAGTAGCGGCCGATCTCCGGGCCGGCCTTGGGCTGGTAGAGGATGTCGCTGAAGTCGAGCCCCTTGGCTTTCCAGTGCTCGACGGCGCGGCGCGCTTCCAGCCGGTCGACCCGGCCGACCATCTCGGCGACCGAATGGAAGCCGAGTTCGGCCATGAGTTCGCGCATTTCCTCGGCAATGAAGCGCATGAAGTTGACCACGTGGGCCGGATCGCCGGTGAAGCGCGCGCGCAGCTGGGGATCCTGGGTCGCCACGCCCACCGGGCAGGTGTTGAGATGGCAGACCCGCATCATGATGCAGCCCAGGGATACCAGGGGCGCGGTGGCGAAGCCGAATTCCTCGGCGCCGAGCAGTGCCGCGATCACCACGTCGCGGCCGGTCTTGAGCTGGCCGTCGGTCTCGACCGCGATCCGCGAACGCAGGTCGTTGAGCACCAGGGTCTGATGGGTCTCGGCGAGGCCGAGCTCCCAGGGCAGGCCGGCGTGCTTGATCGAGGTCTGCGGCGAGGCGCCGGTGCCGCCGTCGAAGCCGGAGATCAGCACCACGTCGGCGTGGGCCTTGGCGACCCCGGCAGCAATGGTGCCGACGCCGACCTCGGAGACCAGCTTGACGCTGATCCGCGCATGGTGGTTGGCGTTCTTGAGGTCGTGGATCAGTTCCGCGAGATCCTCGATGGAATAGATGTCGTGGTGTGGTGGCGGGGAGATCAGCCCCACGCCGGGCGTCGAGTGCCGGGTCTTGGCGATCCAGGGATAGACCTTGGCGCCGGGCAGTTGGCCGCCCTCTCCGGGCTTGGCGCCCTGGGCCATCTTGATCTGCAGTTCGCGGGCGTTGACCAGGTAGTGGCTGGTGACGCCGAAGCGGCCACTGGCCACCTGCTTGATGGCCGAATTCCTGGAGTCGCCGTTGGGGTCCGGGGTGTAGCGATCGACGTCCTCGCCGCCTTCGCCGGTGTTGCTCTTGCCGCCGACGCGGTTCATGGCGATGGCGAGGGCCTCGTGGGCCTCCTTGCTGATCGAGCCGTAGCTCATGGCGCCGGACTTGAAGCGCTGGAGAATCTGCTCGGCGGGCTCGACCTCCTCGATGGGAATCGGCTTGCCGGGCTTGAAATCCAGCAGGCCGCGCAGGGTGTAGTGCTTTTCCAGTTGCTCGTTGACCAGCGTGGAGTATTCCTTGAACACCTTGTAATTACCCTCGCGGACCGCGCGTTGCAGCTTGTGCACGGTCTGCGGGCTGAACAGGTGCAGCTCGCCGTCGGCGCGCCATTGGTATTCACCCCCCACTTCCAGGGTATGGGTCTCCACCGGGCGTTCCGGAAAGGCCTGACGGTGACGGGTTGCGGCTTCCCGCGCCACGGTGGCCAGGTCGGCACCACCGATGCGGCTGGGCGTCCAGGTGAAATACTGGTCGACCAGACTGCGGTCGAGGCCCACCGCTTCGAAGATCTGTGCGCCTCGATAGCTCTGGATGGTGCTGATGCCCATCTTGGAGATCACCTTGACCACCCCTTTGACGGCCGCCTTGACGTAATTCTTGCAGGCGGTCTCGTGGTCGATGTCGACCAGCATGCCCTCGTGGATCATGTCGTCGAGGGTTTCGAACGCCAGGTAGGGGTTGACGGCGCCCACCCCATAGCCGATCAGCAGGGCAAAGTGATGCACCTCGCGGGGCTCGCCGGATTCGAGCACCAGCCCGATCCGGGTGCGGGCGCCGGTGCGGATCAGGTGGTGATGGAGGCCGGCGACGGCGAGCAGTGAGGGGATGGCTGCGCGGCCGTGGTCCATGCCGCGATCGGACAGGATGAGGATGTTGATGTCGTCGGCGATGGCCTTGTCTGCCGCTGCGAACAGGCTCTCCATTGCCGCTGCCAGCCCCTCGGCGCCGCTGCCCGCCGGGTAGAGGATGGGCAGGGTCACGGAGCTGTAGCCGGGCTGATCGATGTGGCGCAGCTTGGCCATTTCCTCGTTGGTGAGGATCGGCGCCTTGAGCTCGATCAGGTGGCAGCTCTCCGGCTGCGCCACCAGCAGGTTTTTCTCGGAGCCGATGGTGGTTTCCGTGGCGGTGACGATCTCCTCGCGGATACAGTCGATCGGCGGGTTGGTGACCTGGGCGAACAGCTGCTTGAAGTAATTGAACAGTGGCTGGGGTCGGTCGGACAGCACCGCCAGCGGCGTATCCGTACCCATGGAGCCGGTGGCCTCGACGCCATCGCGAGCCATGGGCAGCATCAGCATGCGCAATTCTTCGAAGGTATAGCCGAACGCATGCTGGCGCTGAAGCACGGTCTCGTGGTCCGGTTCGGGCAGATGGGGTGGCTCGGGCAGGTCGGCCATGCGGATCATGTGCTGGTCCAGCCATTGCCGATAGGGATGCTCGCCGGCCATCTTCGCCTTGATCTCGTCGTCGGCGACGATACGCCCCTCGGTGGTGTCGATGACGAACATGCGGCCCGGCTGCAGGCGGCCCTTGAGGATGACCTTCTCTGGCGGCACCTCCAGCACCCCGGCTTCGCTGGCCATGATCACCAGGTCGTCCGAGGTGACGTAATAGCGCGCGGGGCGCAGGCCGTTGCGGTCCAGGGAGGCGCCGATCTGGGTGCCGTCGGTGAACACCACGGATGCGGGGCCGTCCCAGGGCTCCATCAGGCAGGAGTGGAACTCGTAAAAGGCCCTGAGCTCGTCGCTCATGGACTCATGATTGGTCCAGGGCTCGGGGATCATCATCGCCATCGCATGCGCCAGCGGCCGTCCGGCGAGCACCAGCAGTTCGAGGCAGTTGTCGAAGATGGCCGAATCCGAGCCGCCGGCGTCGGTGACCGGAAAAGTCTTCTCCAGGTCCTCGCCGAACAGTGCGCTGGACATCATGGACTCGCGGGCGCGCATCCAGTTGATGTTGCCGCGCAGGGTGTTGATTTCGCCGTTGTGCGCCAGATAGCGGTACGGGTGCGAGCGGTCCCAGCTCGGGAAGGTGTTGGTGGAGAAGCGCGAATGCACCACCGCCAGCGCCGAGGTGAAGCGCGGGTGATTGAGGTCGGGAAAATACTTTCCGACCTGTGCGGGCATCAGCATGCCCTTGTAAATACAAGTGCGGCAGGACAGCGAGGCGGCGTAGAAATAATGGCCCTCGGCAAAATCGCCGGAATGGTGGATCGCGTTTTCGGCACGCTTGCGGATCACATAGAGCTTGCGCTCGAAGGCCAGATCGTCGGCCAGCCCCGGACCGCGGGCCACGAACAGTTGCCGCATGAAGGGTTCGCTGGCGCGGGCGGTGGCGCCCAGCGAGCTGTTGTCGGTGGGCAGATCGCGCCAGCCCAGGACCTGTTGCCCCTCCTCGGCGACGATCTTCTCGATCAGGGCCTCACAGTCCCGGCGCTCGCTGACATCGGGCGGCAGCGACAGCATGCCGAGCCCGTACTGGCCGGGGGCGGGCAGCTCGATACCCAGATCGGCGGTGGCCGATTGCAGAAATTCGTGGGGAATCTGGGTCAGGATGCCGGCGCCGTCCCCGGTATTGGGCTCGGCGCCGCAGGCGCCGCGGTGGTCGAGATTCAGCAGAATTTCGAGACCCCCGCGGACGATGTCGTGGGAGCCTTTGCCCTTGATGTTGGCCAGGAAGCCGACGCCGCAGGCGTCGTGCTCGAAGGCCGGGTCATAGAGGCCTTGTCTGCCCGGCGGCTGCGTGCGAACATGCTTTGCGAGCTGATTTTCTGACTCGAATCTCTTCATCCAATACACTCGAATTCATGCGATGGTTTGCGCGGCTTCAATGGCCGCCATCAAACCCGGGGTGGCGATTTTTCCTAATCCCGCTCTGAACTGCAAGGGTTGCAATCGGGAAATATCCGCGGCTCGCCGTTGGCGCGGCCTCTTGGCAGCACTGTTTCAGCCTGTGGGCCGCCAGTCGATCCAGCCCAGTTGCCCGGTCGCCAGCACCAGTGCACCGAAGCCGATCCGGTACCAGGCCAGCAGAGAGAAGTCGTGCACCGCAATGTAGCGCAGCAGCCAGCGCACGCTCAGGAATGCGCCCAGAAAGGCGGCGGCGAAGCCAGCCACCCACATTCCCCAGTCACTGCCGTTGATCAGGTCGTCCTCGAACAGCAGCTCGTACAGGGTGGCGGCACCCAGGGTGGGGATGGCCAGAAAGAAGGAAAACTCGGTGGCGGCGCGGCGTGACAAGCCGAACACCAGGCCGCCGACGATGGTGGCGCCGGCCCGCGAGGTGCCCGGAATCAGCGCCAATACCTGGGCGAGGCCGATTTTCAGCGCGTCTGCCGCGGACATCTCCTCGACACTGGTGACCCGGATGCGGTGTTCGCGGCGCTCTGCCCAGAGCATGACGGCGCCGCCGGCGATAAAGGCGGAAGCCACTGTCGTGGCGTTGAAC
Organism: uncultured Gammaproteobacteria bacterium; assembly: GCA_913060555.1. Classification (GTDB taxonomy): domain Bacteria; phylum Pseudomonadota; class Gammaproteobacteria; order Pseudomonadales; family Porticoccaceae; genus JAGPUQ01. Next base: position 29,561 of record CAJXRS010000017.1, read on the forward strand.
AGCTGCGCCTTGATGGCATCGGCGAACAGCAAGCCGACCACCGCCATGGGCACGAAGGCGATCAGCAGATTGAGGACAAATCGCTGTGCCGCCCTGTCATGGGGCAGATTGGCCGCCACGGAGAGGATGCGCTGGCGATATTCCCAACAAAGTGCCAGCAGGGCACCGGATTGGATCACGATGGCGAACAGCTTGCCGCGCTCGTCGTTGAACCCCAGGAGCTCGCCGGCCAGGATCAGATGTCCGGTCGAGGAAATCGGCAGGAATTCGGTGAAGCCCTCGACCAGGCCCAGAATCACGGCTTTGAGGATCAGCGCGAGGTCCAAGTGCGCTCCGGAGCTGGGCTGGGGGCGGGATTATACGCGCCGTGCGTTCAGTTGCGGGCCACCGGGGTGGCGGTGCCCGCGCAGTTCAGCAAGGCCGAGCGCTGCAGCCATTGCGGATCCGGATAATAAACGAAGAGATACTGGTGATCCCTGATGCTGTCGATCAACGGCCGGATCGCGCCGGGCGATTTTCTCGGCAGTCACCGATGGCACCAGTTCGTAGGTCTGATCGAATCTGACCACCGCCAGGACACCGCTGATGACCTGCGCGCGCTGCGCCTTGTGCTGCTGGGCCAGACGCGCCTGCTCGGTCGCTGCGTCGGGCGTGTTGCAGCGCTGTGCCTGACGCTTTTCCTTGGTCGCTTTCATGATCTGGCGGGGCTTGACCAGGCCCGCTTTAAGCAACTGGTCTTGCAGGGGATTGGCCATGGTCGTCACGCCCTGTGGATGAAGTGATCCGGCAACCCGGGCGCACTGCCGGCTGAACAGACCGCGACGCGGGATGCCCTCATGAGCGGCGCATAGTGCCCATTTGCGCAGCCCATGGGTAGGGGAGGACGGGTTCCATCAGTGGCGGGCCGGCGGATGCTTCAACTTGGCTGATGGGTCGGGTCGTCGTCGGCCAGCGCCGGTGCCTGGGCCGGTGCTTGCGGCTCCGTCTGCGCCTGGCGTGCCTGTGCCAGGCGCAATCCGGCCTTGACCAGGGCGCGTGCCAGGTGGTGCGCGCCGTGGATGTGGTCGAGCCAGGCTAGGATCTGGCGCGCGGAACTGGCGCCGGTCTCTTGCAGGCGCAGCGCGGCCAGGCGCGCCTGCTGATAGCTCTGGCGTAACTGCGTCAGCGCCGCTTCCCGTGGTTTCGGACCGGTGACGACGGTCTGCGCCTCGGCCAGGAAGGCCGCGATTGCGGTGGGAGCGGCGCCACCCCCGAGATCCGGGGCGGCCAGCGCTTCGGCGAGTTGCGCCGCGTCGCGCAGCGAACGCGTCACCCAGGGCACCAGAGCCAGCGCCGGTTGCAGGGAGTCGGGCACCCCGCCGCGTGCCAGCTGATCGGTGAAATCCAGCACTGCGTCGAGGCGAAGACGCAGTGCCTGAAGTTCCGGCCCCCGGTCGGCGCTCGGCTGAGACAGGGCCGCGCCCGCCACTTGGCGGGCCAGACACTCGATATCTTCCAGCTCGGAGAGCAGTGCGTCCGCCGCCAGGCTGGGGGTCGCCAGCACGGTGTGATCCAGATATCTGGGCGCCTGCAGGGCTTCCTCCCGGGTCTGGTAGCAGCGGCGCAGCAGTCGCACCAGGCGCGGCGTCAGCGGCAGCATGAGGAGGACGCCGAGCAGATTGAACAGGGTGTGAAACAGCGCCAGCAGGGTGCCGGCGCCTTCGCCCAGCTCCAGCCAGGAGCGCAGCCACTGGATCACCGCCAGCAGCGCCGGCAGGAGCATCAGGGCGACCACGGCGGTCACCGCGTTGAAGGCGACGTGGCCCAGCGCCACCCGCCGCGCATTGGCGGTGGCCCCGATGGTGCCGAGCAGTGCGGTGGAGGTGGTGCCCAGATTGGCGCCGATCACTGCGGCGGCGGCCAGTTCGAGCGCCAGGCTCTCCGTCATGGCGGCGCTGATCAGGATTGCAATGGCGGCGCTGGATGATTGGCTGATCAGGGTGAGCAATACGCCCACGCCGACGTAGGCCAGGGTCCGCACCAAGGGGAGGCCGTGCTCGCCGAGGCGGATCTCGGGGACGCCGGCGAAGCCGGCCTGGAGCGCATCGATGCCCAGAAAAAACAGCCCGAAGCCGGCCAGCGCCAGGCCGAACTGGCCGCGGCGGCGCGCAACCCCCGTCAGCTGCAACGCCATGCCGACGCCGATCAGGGGCAGGGCGACGGCCTGGATGTCGAACTTGAAGCCGGTCAGCGCCACCAGCCAACCGGTCATGGTGGTGCCGAGATTGCTGCCGTAGGTGACCGTGATGGCGCGCTCCAGGCTGAGCATGCGCGCGTTGACAAAGCCCAGGGTGGCGACCGTGACCGCGCTCGAGGACTGCACCACGGCGGTGATCAGGGCGCCGGTGCCGATGCCGCGCAGCGGTGTGCGCGTCCAGTTGGCGAGGATTCCTTCCAGGGCGCGGCCGGCGGCGAGTCGCAGGCCATCGGTCATCAGGCGCATGCCCAGCAGCAGCAGGCCGATGCCGCCAATCAATACCAGTGCCGCGTGCAGGGAAATCAACCAGCGCCTTCCTCGAGTATGCCGCTCCCGCCGGTCGGGGCGGGGACATTATGGTCGCCCCCGGCAGGCCGCACCAGTCGCGTCGGACCGGCCGCAGCGAGGCTGAATCCATCTACAATGCGCGCCTTTCGGTGAGCCTGTAGCCTCGATGATCTCTCGATTGTTCACGATCAGCGCGCTGCTCCTGGGCATTGCCCTGCTGCTGCTCGGCAACGGCCTGCTGACCACGCTGATCGTCCTGCGCGGCAGCGCAGCGGGATTGGGTGACGGCACCCTGGGGTTGATTTCCTCCGCCTACTTCGCGGGCTTCCTGATCGGTATCTATCTGGCGCCGCGCTTGGTGCGGCGCATCGGCCACATTCGCGCCTTCGCCTTCTGCGCCGCACTGCTTGCTGCCTGTGGCCTGAGCTATGGCCTGTGGGTGCAGCCGGCGGCCTGGCTGGGCTTGCGAGTGATCAGCGGAATCGGTCTGGCGACCCTGTACGCGGTGGTCGAGAGCTGGCTGAACTATCAGGCGCTGGAGCGTGAGCGCGGGAGCATCTTTTCTATTTACATGGTGATCAACCTGGGTGCGCTGGCTGCCGCCCAGCAGTTGCTGCGCCTGGCCTCGCCCCTTGACTACACTCTGTTCGCGGTCGCCGCGATCTTCATCTCCCTGGCGCTGATGCCGGTGACCTGGACGCGCCTGCCGCAGCCGCAGATTTCCACCACCGAACTGATGGAATTTGGCGTCGTCTGGCGCGCGGCGCCGCTGGCGGTCGCCGGGATTCTCGCCGCCGGCCTGGTAATGGGCGCCTTCTGGGGCCTGGGACCACTGTACGCGCGCAAGCTCGGCTTCGAGCGCGACGCCATCGCCGCCTACATGAGTTTCTCGATCCTGGGCGGCGCACTGCTGCAATGGCCGCTGGGCTATCTCTCGGATCGAAGCGACCGCCGCTGGATGCTCACTGCGGCAGCCGCCTGTGCGGCCGTCGGCGCCGCCCTGCTCGCCCTGACGCCGCAGTTGCTGCCGGGCAGCAGAGCGGCGCTCTACGCGAGCGCTGCCTTCTATGCGGGCTTTTCTTTCAGTCTCTATTCGCTTTCCATCACCCATCTGATCGACCGCATCACCCATGAGCAGATGATGGCGGGTACGAGCACGCTGCTGCTGGTGTACGGGGTCGGCGCCACACTGGGGCCGGCCCTGGCCGGCGCCGCCATGGCGGTTGCCGGCAACTGGGCCCTGCCCGCTTTCTATCTGCTCGTGACCGCTGCATTGGCGATGTTCTGCCTGGGTCAGCTGCGGCGCCGGCCCGAGCAACCCGTGATCGAGGATCCCGGCCACTTCGTGCCCATGGTGCGAACTGGCACCTTAGTGCTCGAACTGCACCCGGATACCGGCGAGAGCGAGAGCGCGACGGCGCCCTGAGCCGGCGCTCAGTGATCCAAGGGCAGCGTCATCCGCAGTCCGGCGCCGCCGTCCTCGTAATAGTCGGCAAGCGGGTTTGCGACCCGGAAGCCGAGTTTTTCGTATAGCCTTTGCGCCGCGACATTATCCGCCCGCACTTCCAGGCCGAGTTGTCGGCAGCCGCGCCGGCGCGCCTCGGTGGCCAGCGCGGTGATCAGGGCGCTGGCCAGGCCCTGGCCGCGGGCCGTTTCGGCGACCGCGATGGTATAGAGCCGCGCGCGGCGGGAATTGACCCGGTAGAGCACTACGCCATAGCCCAGCAGGCCATGCTCCGCCCGGGCGACCAGAAAGGTCGCTCGCGCCTGCCGCAACAGGTAGCGGAACTGGCGGTGGTTGAAGCGGTCGGTCGCGAAGGCGCTCTCTTCCAGTGCCAGGATTGCCGGCAGATCGGCAGGGGTGGCGGCCCGCAGCCGGGGCTTCACGACGCCGAGCGCTGCCGGGCGCGGGTTTCCAGGCGGCGCTCGAATTCGGCCATCAGGGTACGGTAGAGTTCCTCGCCGAGCAGGGCGTCCTCGACGCCGCGATCGATGCTGGGATTGTCGTTGACCTCGATCACCACCGGACCCTCCGGGGTCTCCTTGAGGTCCACTCCGTAGAGGCCGTTGCCGATCAGACCGCAGGCGCGCAAGGCGGTGCGGATCACCTGCGCCGGCACCCGATGCACGGCCACGGGCTCGAAGCCGCCGGCGCGAGTGCCGGACGACCCGTGGTCGTAGATCTGCCAGTGGCCCTTGGCCATGAAATACTTGCAGGCGTAGATGGCGCGGCCGCCGAGCACCCCGATGCGCCAGTCGAACTCGGTGGGCATGAACTCCTGCGCCAGCACCACCGCCGACTGTGCCAACAGGCGCTGCGCGGCGGCGATATAGGACGCCTCAGCATCCACCTTCTCGACGCCCACGGAAAAGGCGCCGTCGGGAATCTTCAGCACCAGCGGGGTACCCAGCTGCTCGCGCAGCTCCGCGAAGGTCGGCACGTCATCGCCGAACAGCATCTGCGCCCTGGGCACCCGTACCCTGTTGGCATTCAACAGTTCGTGGAGGAATACCTTGTTGGTGCAGCGGATGATCGAGTCGGGGTCGTCGATCACCGGCATGCCGGCGCGCGCCGCACGCTGCGCGAAGCGCAGGGTGGGGTGGTTGATGGCGGTGGTCTGGCGGAGGAACAGGGCGTCGTACTCGAGCAGTCGGGGTTCGTCATCGAGGGTGATCAGATCGGCGTCGATACCCAGCAGGCGGGCGTGCTTGATGAACAGCTGCAGCGCGCCCTTGTTGCTCGGCGGAAGTCTTTCTTCAGGATCGACCAGGATGGCGAGATCGTAGCGCGCGGCCCGCTCGCGGCGCGGCTGGCGCCAGAGCTTCTTGCTGAAGCCATCGAGCGCGGCGGCGAATTCGTCCTGGCCGGCGTCGTCCAGTTCCGACAGCGACATCAGCCGCAGGCTGGCGATGGACCACTGGGTGCCGCGTTCGAAGGTGACCTCCAGCAATGGCGCCGGATAGAGCTCGAACAGCTTCTTGGCGAGCTTCTCCAGGGGCCCGATGGGCGTGTGCCCGAAGCAGATGCGCAGTCGGAAGCGGGGTTCTCCCGGAGCGACCCGGTTGCCCAGATATTGGCGCATGCGCCTGAGCAGTTCGTCGCTGAGCTTGATCGCGGCGCCGGCGGCAAGCTCGTTGAGGGTGCGTACCGCAGGCAGCACCTTCTGACCCCGTGCTTCGGCGAGCAGCGAGCAGTAATAGCCCTGGCTGCGATAGCTGCAATCGCCGCAGAAGTTGTACACCTGGATGCCGGCGGCGCGATACTCGGGGCCGGTCAGGTAGTCCTTGCTGGAGATGACTTCTTCGGCGCTGTGGTAGGGCGCCCAGATGTCCGGGCTGTCGACCACGATATAGAGCTTCGACAAGGAGATGCCCTGCGTGTCGGTGGGGGGGTAGCCGGAAGAACGGGAGTCGTGCCTTCGGCGGGCGTCTAGTTTCGCGCATCGCCCGGGTGCCGCGATAGTCCCGGGGCGACGTTGTCGCGGCACAGCGCGAGCCAGCGCTCGATGCCGGGGCTGACGAACTTGCGGCGGTGCAACACGAAGTAGAAGTGGCGGCGCAGGTCGCGGCGCGGGATGTCCAGCGCCACCAGGCTGCCCCGCTGAAAGGCGTCGCGCAGGGTGATGCGCGACAGGCAGCCGATGCCGAGGCCGGCTTCCACCGCGCGCTTGATGGCCTCGGTGTGCTCCAGCTCGAGCAGGACGTTGAGTTGTGGCAGCAGCCCGTGCAGCGCGCGATCGAAGGTCTGCCGGGTACCGGAGCCGGGCTCGCGCAGGATCCAGGTGGCGGCCAGCAGGTCGTCGTCATTGAGGCGATAGCGCTTGGCGAGCGGATGGTCCGGCGCGCAGAAGGCGATGAGTTCATCCTCGCGCCAGGGCGTGATGGCGAGTTCGGGATGACTGAGCTCGCCTTCGATCAAGCCCACATCCAGCTCGAATCCGGCTACCTGCGCGGCGATCCGCGCGGTGTTCGCCACCCTGAGTGCCACCCGCGCGCCCGGCTGGTCATTCATGTATCTGGCGATCAGGCCCACCGCCAGGTAGTTGCCGATGGTCAGGGTGGCCCCCACTTTCAAGGCGCAGGTCTCGCCCTGCCCGGCGAAGCCGGTTTCCAGGGTCTGCGCCTGCTCCAGGAGCGCCAGCGCCCGGGGGCGCAGTGCGTGCCCGAGTTCGTTGAGGCGCAACCTCTTGCCGGCGCGGTCGAACAGCTGGATGCCGAATTGGCGTTCCAGATCGCGCAGCGCTCCGCTGGCCGCGGACTGCGACATGGCGAGGCTGTCGGCCGCGCGAGTGATGTTTTCGTGATGGGCGGTGGCGAGGAAGACCTCGAGCTGGCGCAGGGTGAAGCGCATTATTGCGAAAACCGATTAACGATATGTGAATTAACCATTTTACCGATAGCGTGCGGCAGCGTTATGGTACTCACAATAATCGTCCAGACATCCGCTTTCGGGAGTTGCCGGGAGACGACACCTATGTCCAATCTGAATCGGGAAACTGTGCTCAGCGTTCATCACTGGACCGATCGGCTGTTCAGCTTTCGGACCACCAGGGATCCGGCGTTTCGCTTCAAGAACGGCCACTTCACCATGATCGGTCTCGAGGTGGAGGACAAGCCCTTGCTGCGCGCCTACAGCATGGCCAGCGCCAACTACGAGGAGGAGTTGGAGTTTTTCAGCATCAAGGTGCCGGATGGGCCCCTGACTTCGCGGTTGCAGAACATCAGTGCCGGCGACCAGGTGCTGGTGGGTCGTAAGCCCACCGGAACCCTGGTGCTCGATCATCTGCTGCCGGGCCGCCATCTCTACCTGCTGGCCACGGGTACTGGGCTGGCGCCCTTTCTCAGCATCATCCGCGATCTCGACATCTACGATCACTTTGAAAGGGTGATCCTGGTGCACGGGTGCCGCCATGTGGCAGACCTGGCCTATCGCGAGATGATCACCGAGGAGCTGCCCAGGCACGAGTTCTTCGGCGAGGTTGCCCGGGAAAAGCTGAGTTATTACCCCACGGTGACCCGTGAGTCGTTTCGCAATCAGGGCCGTATCACCCAGTTGCTGGACAGTGGCAAGCTGTGTGCGGACTTGGGCCTGCCGCCGCTGAGCGTCGCGGACGATCGCTTCATGCTCTGTGGCAGCCCGGCCATGCTCAATGACCTCTGCGACCTGCTCGACAGCAGGGGGTTCCGTGAGTATGGCGGCGGCGAGCTCGGTCACTATGTGATCGAGCGCGCCTTTGTGGAACGCTGAGCGGAGATTCGAGGCGGGCCTGCGCCCCATCGCGCCTGGTCCGCCCGTTGTCATCCCGGCGGCTTGCCGCCGGCCAGTGCTCCCGGAAACTCCGGTGTTCCTGGAAACCCTAGTGGGCCACTAGTAGCCTCTCAATCAGATAGTTGTGGATAGAGGCGTTTCAACTTGATTCGTGCGTCGTTGGTGGTGAATCGCCAGTCGACGGTTCGATGCGCCCGG
>CAJXRS010000018.1 GCA_913060555.1 uncultured Gammaproteobacteria bacterium
GTGCGGCGGCAGCTGGGTCGGCGATCACCGGCAGCGGCAGCCCCACCGGGCCCAGGGAGCCCGGGCCACAGGGGACGGCGGCGCGGATTTCGGCCTCCGACGCCATGCGCAAGGGGCTGGAGACGACCGCGAGTTTGTCTGCCTTGACGGCGTTGAGTTGGTGGTCGCCGCGCAATACCAGGGCGACCAGTTGGCCGGGCTCGGCGCCCTGGACCACCAGGGTCTTGAGGATGCGTTGGGGAGCGCAGCCGAGAAACTCGCTCACCTCTTTGATGCTGTGGCGCTCGGGTGTGGCGACTTCGCGCAGGGACTCTGTGGCAGGCCCGCGCTCCTCGGCGGGTGCCAGGGCGGGTGCGAGTTCGACATTGGCCGCATAATCGCTGCGGTCGGAAAAGGCGATGGCGTCTTCCCCGGCTTCCGCGAGGACGTGAAATTCATGGGAGTGGCTGCCGCCGATGCTGCCGGTGTCGGCCAGCACGGCCCGAAACGCGAGGCCCATGCGCGCGAAGATGTTGGTATAGGCGGTGTGCATTCGGGTATAGGTGTCAGCGAGGCTCTGCTCGTCGAGATGAAAGGAATAGGCGTCTTTCATGACGAATTCGCGCGCCCGCATGACCCCGAATCTGGGGCGGATCTCGTCGCGGAACTTGGTCTGGATCTGATAGAGGTTGACCGGCAGATCGCGATAGCTGCGGATCTCGGCGCGCATCAGATCGGTGATGATCTCCTCATGCGTGGGGCCCAGGCAGAAAGACCGGCCGTGGCGATCCTCGATGCGCAACAGCTCGGGCCCGTATTGCTCCCAGCGCCCGGATTCCCGCCACAGGTCACCGGGTTGGACCACCGGCATCAGTACTTCCTGGGCGCCGGCGGCGTCCATCTCTTCGCGGATGATGGTTTCGACCTTGCGCAGCACCCGCAGTCCCAGGGGCAGCCAGCTGTACAGTCCGGCGGCGAGCTTGCGGATCATGCCGGCGCGCAGCATCAGCTGATGGCTGACGATCTCCGCTTCCGCGGGCGTCTCCTTGAGGGTGGGCAGCAGCATACGGGTGGCGCGCATGGGCGATCGAGTTCCGGCAGTCCGTGGGCTGGTCATTCTAGCAGGGGAAGCGGGAGGCGCCGCCGACCTGGCGGTTGGCGCCGGGGAGCGGGCATCCGGCGCCGGCTGGAACCGGGCGCCGGCTGAAAGGCTGTTACTTGGCCATGTCCTTGAGTGCCTTGAGCGGCTGGATTTTCACCGCGGTGCTGCGCGGCTGGGCCTTGAAGGTGGTCTCTTCTCCGGTGAAGGGGTTGATGCCCTTGCGCGCCTTGCGAGCGGGTTTTTCCACGGTCTTGATCTTGAACAGGCCGGGCAGGGTGAATTCACCGACCGCGCGCTTCTTGATGTGGCGCTCGATGACCGTGCCGAGTTCGTCGAGAACTTCGGAGACCTGGCGCTTGCTGAGGCCGGTGTTGGTCGACAGCTCGTTGAGGATCTGGGACTTGGTGAATTTTTCGGAGATCGCAGTGACCTTGCGCGTCTGAGTGGCAGGCTTGGCGGTTCTGGCGTTGGCGGCGGGCTTGGTCTTGGCGGCGGGCTTCGCCGCTGGAGCTTTCTTTGCCGGAGCTTTGCGGGCGGGTTTCGTGGCAGCCATAAATAATCCCTTGTTGAGTTGGAGTTCGACGCTGGTGTGGGTCCAAGCCGGAAATGCCTTCGATCCGGAGCATGCAAGTTACCCGCGAACTTATATAAAGGATTGAAAATGCAGCTGCAAGGGATTTTTCCGATAAAACTTGTTTTTTTCGCTATAGCCACCAGATTGCGCACTGCACGGGTGCCCGGCAGGCGGGTTTGTACAGGTTACGGGTGCTCCGGGCGCACAGTATAATGCGCGTCTTTTTGGCGCCCGCCGCACAGCCCAAATCTTCCCGGAGGTTCTCAAGCGATGCCCATCTACGAATATCAGTGCCAGGACTGTGGCCACGAACTGGAGACCATGCAGAAAGTCTCCGCCCCGCTACTCGTCGATTGCCCTTCCTGCGGCGTGCCGGGGCTGCGCAAGAAGCTGTCCGCGAGCGCCTTCCGCCTCAGTGGCGGCGGCTGGTACGAGACCGATTTCAAAACCGGCGATAAAAAGCGCAATTTGGCCGGTGGCGGCGACCAGCCCCCGGCGGCGAAGGCCGAGACGGCAGGTGGCGAGACGGCGGGTGCCAAGACTGGTGGCGAGACGGCGAAAGCCAAGGATACAGGTAGCGCCGGGGCCGCGGCCTCCAGCGCGAACGCACCATGAGTGCGCCCGGTGAAACCGTTGGTCGCTCCCATTACTGCGGTGCTGTAGGGCCAGAACTACGGGAATCCGAGGTCGCGTTGTGCGGATGGGTGGACCGGCGCCGGGATCACGGCGGGGTGATTTTTCTCGATCTGCGCGATCGGGAAGGCGTCGTCCAGGTAGTGTTCGATCCCGACTGCGGCGAACACTTCACCACCGCGGACCGAGTGCGGCCGGAGTACGTGGTACGCGTCACGGGACGGGTGCGGGAGCGGTCACCGGAGACGGTGAATCCGGACATGGCGACCGGGGCGATCGAGGTCTATGGCGCCACCCTGAGCATCCTCAACGCCGCGGAGACGCCGCCCTTCCAGCTCGACGAGCACATCAGGGTCGGCGAGGAGGTGCGTCTGCACCATCGTTACCTGGATCTGCGCCGCCCGGAGATGCAGCGTAACCTGCGGCTGCGGGCCAGAGTGACGGCCTTTGTACGCCGGTTCCTGGAAGACAACGGATTCCTCGATATCGAGACTCCCATTCTGACCCGAGCGACGCCCGAGGGTGCGCGCGACTATCTGGTGCCCAGCCGCACCCATCCGGGGCGGTTTTTCGCCTTGCCCCAGTCCCCGCAGCTGTTCAAGCAGTTGCTGATGGTGAGCGGGTTCGACCGCTACTACCAGATCGCCCGCTGCTTCCGCGACGAGGATCTGCGCGCCGATCGCCAGCCGGAATTCACCCAGGTCGATATCGAAGCCTCCTTCGTTGACGAAAAAGAGGTCATGGCGGCCACCGAGCAGATGGTCGCGGGATTGTTCACCGAGGTGCTGGGCGTGGAGCTCGGGACATTTCCGCGCATGACGCACGCCGAGGCCATGGCCAGGTTCGGCAGCGACAAGCCCGACCTGCGCATCCCGCTCGAGCTGGTCGACATCAAGGATCTGATGGGCGGCGTCGAATTTAAGGTGTTCGCGGCGCCGGCCGCCGATCCCCAGGGTCGGGTCACGGCCCTGCGCCTGCCCGGCGGCGGTGCCCTGACGCGCAAGCAGATCGATGACTACACCGCCTTTGTGGCGCGCTACGGTGCCCGCGGGCTGGCCTATATCAAGGTCAACGATGCCGCCGACGTCGACCAGGGACTACAGTCGCCGATCGTCAAGTTCCTCCCTGCCGAAACCCGCCGCGCCATCCTCGCGCGCGTGGGCGCCGAAAACGGTGATCTGATCTTCTTCGGCGCGGACAAGGCGGGAGTCGTCGCCGAGTCGCTGGGCGCGCTGCGCTGCCGGCTGGGCGAGGACCTGCAACTTTATGACCGAGATTGGGCGCCCCTGTGGGTGGTCGACTTCCCGATGTTCGAGCGCGCACCCGGCGGCGGCTGGACGTCACTCCATCATCCATTCACCTCGCCCTCGGTCGATGCGGTGGGGCTGGTCGCAGATCCCGGGGCGGCGCTGTCCCGGGCCTATGACATGGTGCTCAACGGCACCGAGCTGGGCGGCGGTTCGGTGCGGATCCACAGTCCCGGGATGCAGGCGGCGGTGTTCGATATCCTGGGCATCGATGCGGCGGCGCAGCGCGAGAAATTCGGCTTTTTGCTCGATGCGCTGAAATACGGCTGTCCTCCCCATGCGGGCATCGCGTTCGGGCTGGACCGACTGGTGATGCTGATGCTCGGCGCGGGCTCGATCCGCGACGTGATCGCTTTTCCCAAGACCCAGTCTGCCCAGTGCCTGCTCACCGATGCCCCGGGCGTGGTCGGCGCCGAGTCCCTGCGCGAACTGCATATCGCCCTGCGCTCAGCGCAGCAGTAGACGTCGAATCGGAGGTCTCTAATATGGCGGGCCACAGCAAGTGGGCCAATATCAAGCACCGCAAGGCGGCGCAGGATGCCCAGCGCGGCAAGCTGTTCACCAAGATGATTCGCGAGCTGGTCACCGCCGCTCGCGCCGGCGGACCTGTGCCGGAGGATAATCCCAGATTGCGCACCGCGATCGACAAGGCCCTCTCGGTGAACATGAAGAAGGACACCATCGAGAAGGCCATCCAGCGCGGCGCCGGTGCCGGCGAGGGAGAAAATTACGAAGAGGTGTCCTACGAGGGCTATGGTCCGGGCGGCATCGCCGTGCTCGTGGAATGCCTGACCGATAACCGCAATCGCACCGTGGCCGATGTGCGGCATGCCTTCAGCAAGCGCGGTGGCAACCTGGGGACCGACGGATCGGTGGCCTATCTGTTCACCCGGCAGGGGCTGCTCGCCTATCCGCCGGGGTGCGACGAAGAGCGCATCATGGAGGCCGCGCTGGAGGCTGGCGCCGAGGACGTGATCGCCAATGACGACGGTTCCGTGGATGTGCTGACGCCCTGGCAGGATCTGGCTCAGGTGAAGGTGGCGATGATCGACGCCGGGGCTGCTCCCGAACACGCCGAGGTCGCCATGCTGCCGGTGACCACGGTGGCGCCGGATCCCGCGGTGGTCGATGACCTGACCGCCCTGGTCGATCAGCTCGAGGACCTCGACGACGTCCAGAACGTCCACACCAACGCCGAGCTCGGGGCGCGCGACTGAGTCGGGCGCCGGGCCACTTGACGCCCGCGGGGCGGCCGTCGAGACTGGCCGGCGGCGAGGCGCGAGGCACAGATGACTGTCATTCTGGGAATTGACCCCGGCTCGCGCTGCACGGGATTCGGCGTGGTGGACCTGGCCGGCGGGCGTCCCCGGTATCTGGCCAGCGGCGTGGTGCGGCCGCGCGGCCCAGCCCTCGCGGAACGGCTGGGCGAAATTCTCGGCGCCGCCCAGCAGTTGATCGACCGCTACAACCCTACCGTGGTCGCCGTGGAGGACGTCTTCGTGGCCCGCGACCCGCGCGCCGCACTGCGTCTGGGGCAGGCGCGGGGAGTGGTCATTGCCGTGGCCGCGCAGCGCGGTGTGGCCGTGGTGGAATACAGTGCGCGGGCCGTCAAGCAGGCGGTGGTGGGCAGCGGTGGCGCCACCAAGGAGCAGGTACAGCACATGGTGGTGCAGATCCTGGGGCTGCCGGCGGTGCCGCCGGCCGATGCCGCCGATGCCCTGGGTGTAGCCATCTGCCATGCCCATGGCGCCGCGGCGGCGGCGATTGGGCTCAGGAGCGGCCGGCGATGACATGGGGTCTAGCCGAGAGGAGGGGCGGTGATCGGTTATCTCAGCGGGGTGTTGCGCGTCAAACAGGCCCAGGAGCTGTTGGTCGAGGTCCAGGGCATCGGTTACGAGGTCCAGGTTTCCCTCAACACTTACTTTGCGCTGCCGGAGCCCGGTGAACCCGTGGCGCTGCATACGCATTTCGTGGTGCGTGAAGACTTGCAGCAACTGTTCGGCTTCAGCGAACTCGCCGAGCGGGCCCTGTTCCGGGAGCTGATCCGCATCTCCGGGGTCGGCCCGCGGTTGGCGCTGGCGGTGCTCTCGGGAATGACGGTCGCCGAGTTCGTGCGCAGCGTGCGCGCGGGAGATACCGCCACCCTGGTGCGTTTGCCGGGGGTCGGCCGCAAGACCGCGGAGCGCCTGCAAGTGGAGATGCGCGACCGGCTCGCGGACTGGAGCGCGGCGGAGGCGGCGCTTCCGGCCGGCGCTCCGGACAGCCTCGGCGAGGCGGAGAGCGCTCTGGTGGCGCTCGGCTACAAGCCAGCCGAGGCGGCGCGTATGCTCGAGACGGTGCGGCAGGAGAATCTGGTCGCAGGCAGTGCCGAGCTGATTCGTGCGGCGCTGCGATCAGTAGTGAAAAACTGAAAGCGCGCCGGTATGCTGAGCGGCAATCTTCCGGGCCGACCCGATGATTGAAACCGATCGTCTCGTAGCCCCCCAGGCGGCGCCACCCGAGCAGCGGATCGACCGCGCGCTGCGCCCTTCGCGGCTGGCCGACTATATCGGCCAGGTGGCGGTGCGTGAGCAGATGTCGGTGTTCATCGAGGCCGCATCCGGGCGCGGCGAGCCCTTGGATCATACCCTGGTGTTCGGCCCGCCCGGCCTGGGCAAAACGACCCTGGCGCACATCATTGCCGAAGAGATGGGCGCGCAGCTCAAATCCACATCTGGCCCGGTGCTGGAGCGGGCCGGCGATCTGGCGGCGTTGCTGACCAACCTGGAGGCCGGCGACGTCCTGTTCATCGATGAAATTCATCGCCTGAGCCCGGTGGTGGAGGAAATCCTCTACCCGGCGATGGAGGATTACCGGCTCGATATTCTGATCGGCGAGGGGCCGGCAGCGCGCTCCATCAAGCTGGATCTGCCGCCGTTCACTCTGGTCGGCGCCACCACCAGAGCCGGGCTGCTGACCTCGCCCCTGCGCGATCGGTTCGGTATCGTGCAGCGCCTCGAGTTCTATTCGGTGAGCGAGTTGAGTGACATCGTCGCCCGCGCCGCGCGGATCCTCGGCGTGGATACCGATGCCGAGGGCGCATGGGAGGTCGCGCAGCGCGCCCGCGGCACCCCGCGGATCGCCAACCGTCTGCTGCGCCGGGTGCGCGATTACGCCCAGGTACGCGGCGAAGGACATATCGATCGGGAAACCGCAGCCACTGCCCTGGATCTGCTCAAGGTGGATCGTTCCGGCTTCGATCACCTCGACCGCCGCCTGTTGCGCAGCATCATCGACAGCTTCGACGGTGGTCCGGTCGGTATCGAGAGTCTCGCCGCGGCGCTCAGCGAGGAGCGGGATACCCTCGAGGACGTGATCGAACCCTACCTGATCCAGCAGGGTTATCTGGCGCGTACCGCCCGTGGCCGTCTGGCGACCCGGCTGGCCTACGAACATTTCGGCCTGCAGCCGCCGACCTCCGTCACCAGGAATCCACCGCAACCGGATCTGTTGTCATCTTGAACGCCGAGTTCGAACTCCCCCTGCGGGTCTATATCGAGGATACCGATGCCCAGGGCATCGTGTACTACGTGAACTATCTCAAGTACATGGAGCGCGCCCGCTCGGAATGGTTGCGCGCCCTGGGTTTTGCCAATCCCGCCTTCTGGGGAGAGGACAGGATTTTCGTGGTGCATTCGCTGACCGCAAGCTACCGTCGCCCCGCGCTGCTCTACGACGACCTGGTGGTGACGGCCCGCGGCGCCGGCCATGGGCGCGCCTGGTTCGGCGTCGAGCAACGCGTATGCCGGAGCGAGGAACTGTTGTGTTCGGGGCAGGTCAAGGTGGCTTGTGCGGACCGCCACAGCATGAAGCCGGTGGCCATGCCCGCGGAGATGATCGCGCGCATTTTTTCTCCAGCCTGACTGTCGAGGAGTCGCAGTTGACACAAGAACTTTCGATCTGGGTGCTGATCCTCGGTGCCACCCTGCCGGTGAAACTGGTGATGTTGATCCTGTTCGGCGCCTCGGTGCTCTCCTGGGTGATGATCGTGCAGCGCGGGCTGTATCTGCGCGCCGCGGGCGCCGACTTCAAGGACTTCGAGAACACCTTCTGGTCCGGGGTCGACCTCAACCAGCTGTTCAGCGACGGCAACCAGCGCTTGCAGGGCAATCAGCATCTGCCCGGCGTGGAGGCAGTGTTTCGCGCCGGTTTTCGCGAGTTCAACCGGCTCACCCAGCAGCGTAGCCCCGATCCCGATGCCGTGGTCGCCGGCGTCGAGCGGGCGATGCGGGTGGCGCTGTCGCGCGAGGAGGAGAAACTCAATACCCACCTGCCGTTTCTGGCCAGCGTGGCCTCGGTCAGCCCCTATATTGGCCTGTTCGGCACAGTGTGGGGCATCATGCAGGCGTTCCGCGGCCTCGCCGGGGTGCAACAGGCAACCCTGGCGGTGGTGGCTCCGGGCATCGCGGAGGCGCTCATCGCCACCGCCATGGGGTTGTTTGCCGCCATTCCAGCGGTGATTGCCTACAACCGCTACGCGGCCCTAGTCGATCAGGTCTATAGCGGTTATCAGACCTTCGCCGAGGAGTTTTCCGGCATCCTGCACCGCCGCGTGCACAGCAAGGTTTCCTGATGGCTTTTACCAAGCGCAAGCATGGGCTGGTCGCCGAAATCAATGTCGTTCCCTATATCGACGTCATGTTGGTGCTGCTGATCGTGTTCATGGTCACCGCGCCCATGCTCACCACTGGGGTCATGGTCGATCTGCCCGAAGCGGTATCCGAGCCGGTCGCGGAGAAGGAGCCGATCGAGATCGCCGTCGACAGGGAGGGTGCCTATCATCTTGACTTGGGCAATGGTGAGAGCCAGCCCGACACCCTGGAGGCGATCGTCGACAAGGTGGGCAAGGTGATGCGCGAGCAGCCCGACACCCCGGTGTTGGTGCGCGGGGACCGCAACGTCGACTACGGCGCTGTCGTGACCCTGATGGCGCAGTTGCAGTCCGCCGGGGTCAAGGGTGTGGGCCTGGTTACGGACCCGCCAGCGGGGCAGCGGTGAATGCGGGTGCGGGGTAACGGGTATCGCTTCGCGGTACTGGCCAGCGGATTGCTCCACGGCGGCATCCTGGCGCTGCTGATCAGCGGCTGGCACCCCGAGTTTCAGCCGCGCCAGCTGCCGCAGACCACTTACATGGAAGCGGCATTGCTGCAGGTCGAGGCGCCGCCGGCCGCGCCCCGGCCGGTCACCAAACCGGAGATGCCGGAAATTGAGCCTGCTCCGCCGCAGGCGGACCCGGCAGAAGTACAGCGGCAGCGGGCGGCCGCCGACAAGGCAGCGCGAGACAAGGCGGCCCGGGAGAAGGCAGCAGCCGACAAGGCGGCCCGGGAGAAAGCGGCAGCCGACAAGGCAGCTCGAGAGAAGGCGGCAGCCGACAAGGCAGCGCGGGAGAAGGCGGCAGCCGACAAGGCGGCGCGGGAGAAGGCGGCAGCCGAGCAGGCGGCCCGGGAAAAGGCGGCAGCCGAGCAGGCGGCCCGGGAAAAGGCGGCCCAGCAGCGCGCCGCCCAGCAGGCAGCGGCACAGCAGCTGGTTGCCAGCTATGAGAGCTATGTCCGGGATCGCATTGCCGGCAACTGGAATCGTCCCCCGAGCGCCCGGCGCGACATGCAGGTGGATCTGCAGGTGCGGCTGGTGCCGACCGGTCAGGTGATGGGCGTTGCCGTGATCCGCTCCAGTGGCGACCCGGCGTTCGATCAGTCGGCGGTCAACGCGGTGCAGCAGGTGGGACGTTTCGACAGGCTGCAGGAGCTGTCACGCAAGGATCCGCTATTGTTCGAACAGAATTTCCGAACCCTGAATTTGACATTCCGGCCAGACGATCTGAGGTTGTGATGAGTACTATGAAAAGAGGCAATGGGCTGGGCCAGCAGAGGCTATGGTTGCTGGCGGTGTTGATGCTGGCTGGCGCGACGCCGCCGGCCTGGGCCGGGCTGTCGATCGAAATCACTCAGGGGGCCGATAACCCGACCCGGATCGCGGTGGTGCCCATGACCTTGGGGGCAGGACAGTTGCCCGGCGATATCAGTGCCATTGTGTCCGCAGACCTCCAGCGCAGCGGGCTGTTCGACCCCATGGACCGGGTCAACATGCTGTCCTTTCCCCGGCGCATCAATGAAATCTATTATCGGGACTGGCGTGCTCCCGGCATGGAATATGTGGTGGTGGGCGATGTGCAGCGCCCCGCTGCCGGGCGCATCCGGGTCCAGTTCACGCTTGCCCAGGTGGCGGGTGAGCGGCAGGTTCTCAACAGTGTGGTCGAGGGCAGTGATGCCGAGTTGCGTGATATAGCGCATTACATCAGCGACAAGGTGTTCGAGGCCATTACCGGCATCCGGGGCATTTTTTCGACCCGTATCGCCTATATCACCGCGACCCGGGAGGGCAGCGCCCTGAGCTACCGGCTGCATGTCGCCGATGCCGATGGCGCGCGCGAGCGGCTGATGCTGCAATCCAAACAGCCCATTCTTTCGCCGCGCTGGTCGCCCGACGGCGGCGAACTGGTCTACGTTTCATTCGAGACCGGCCGCCCGGCGATTTTCCGCCAGCGGCTCTCCGACGCGCAGCGCGAACAGGTGACCAGTTTCCGGGGCCTCAATGGGGCTCCGGCCTGGTCCCCGGACGGCAGCAAGTTGGCACTGGTGCTGTCCAAGGACGGCAACCCGGAGCTCTATCTCTACACCTTCGCGAGTGGAGCCTTCACCCGGCTGACCAATCACTTTGCCATCGATACCGAGCCGACCTGGGCGCCCGACGGCCGCTCGATCCTCTTTACCTCCGATCGCGGCGGTTCGCCGCAGGTGTATCGGCTCACGCTCGGCAGTGGCAAGCTGCAGCGGGTCACCTTCAACGGCAATTACAACGCACGCCCGCAGCTCGCGCCCGATGGCCGAACCCTGGTGGTCGTGCATCGCGGCAGTGGAGGCGGCTTCAGTATCGCCAGCCAGGACCTGGTCAACAATGATCTCCGCCTGTTGAGCCAGTCAGCCCTTGATGAGTCCCCCTCGGTGGCGCCCAATGGTGCCATGGTGATGTACGCCACCAAGCGGGGCGGGCGCAGCGTATTGGCCGTGGTCTCCATCGACGCCGGTACCCGCTTTCTGTTGCCGGCCAGCGCCAGCGATGTGCGCGAGCCGGCCTGGTCGCCGTTTCTTCGTTAGCGCATCGCGAAACGGTTAGCGCAGAAAGGGCGAATCGTATACATTGTGCGCGGCTTTCGTGCCATCAACTGCAAGGAGTTGTCCCTTTCATGAACGTCAAGCAATGCAAGTATCTGTTGTTGGTCGGCGTTGTCTCTGTGTTTCTGGCAGCTTGTTCCAGCACCCCATCGGACGACGATGCCCAGGGTCTGGGCGCTGGTGCCGGTGCCGGTGGCGGTGATGTCGGCGGCGGTGTGACCACAGGCACGGTAGGCGATGGCGGTATCGGCGGTTCCGACCTGGATGTTTACAATCCGGGCGGGCTGGAAACGGTGTTCTACTTCGATTTCGACAAGGCCACCCTGCGCCCGGAATCGCGCGCCGCACTCCAGCGGCACGCGGAGAATCTCAAGGACAATCCCAAGCAGATCCGCCTCGAAGGCCATGCCGATGAACGCGGTACCCGGGAGTACAACATGGCCCTCGGCGAACGGCGCGCCAATGCAGTGCGCGATTTCCTGTTGCTCAATGGCGTGGATTCCTCACTGGTCGAGGTGATCAGCTATGGGGAGGAGGCGCCTGTGGCGTTCGGTAGTGATGAGGCGTCCATGGCACTCAACCGCCGGGTCGAGTTGAAGTAGTAGGTTTGGGAGGCGTGTCTTGAGGCTTGGCAAAGGGCTGCCCGTATTGGTTGCAGCTGTGCTCTGCGTAGTCGGCGTGCCGGCAGCCTGGTCAGCCCCGGCGCCGGTCGAGGACATCTCCGGCGGCCGGCCGCCCCCGCAGTCCGGGGATAGCGGTGTGTCGATGCTGTTTGCCCAGCTGCAGATACTGCAGGAAGAAGTCCGTGAGTTGCGCGGCCAATTGGAAGAGCAGACGCACCAACTCAAGCGTCTCGAGCAACAGCAAAAGGACAACTACCTCGACCTTGACGGCCGGCTGTCGGCGTTGACGGCCGGGGAACCGGCCGCGGGACCCGCCTCCGCAGGGCTTGCCTCCGCAGGGGAGGCAGTGCCCGCGCAGCCGGGGCCCGAGCCCACACAGCCGGGGCCCGAGCCCACACAGCCGGGGCCCGAGGCCGTGCAGTCGGAGCCCGAGCGGGCCGCGGATCCGGAGCTACGGTCGCAGCCGCCCGGTTCGGCAGTTGGTGGCGGTGTCACCCAGGCCACTGGGGATAAGGCCGCCTATGACCAAGCCTACGAACTGCTCAAGCAGGGCCGTATGGATGATGCCCTCGCCGGATTCGAATCCTTTACCCGGGACTTCCCCGACAGCGGTCTGCTCGCCAATGCCGTTTACTGGATGGGTGAGATCTACCTGGTTCAAAATGATCAGCAAGCGGCTATCGAACGCTTCTCGCGGGTGGCAGAGGCCTATCCAGCGCATCAGAAGGCGGCCGACGCGCATTACAAGCTGGGCACCCTCTACCTCCAGCTCGGGAACAAGGCACAGGCGCGTGCGCATCTGGAGCGTGCGGCTCTCGCCGGCGGCAGCGTGGCGGTACTCGCCAAGCGTTATCTGGAAACCCATTTTTGACCGCGTGTCGAAGGGCCCGGATGCTCGACCCACCGAGCGGGACGGGTACGCCCATCCCGGCCGGCCGCAGTGGCGGGCTGCCGCACCCAACCCCTGGACACAGGTTTTCGCTACACTGACGGGCCCCTGACCAGCTGTGCGTCCATGACCGATCCGGTTCTGCGCATCACCGAGATCTTCTATTCCCTGCAGGGAGAAAGCTCGACCACGGGCCTGCCCACGGTGTTCGTGCGCCTCACCGGCTGCCCGCTGCGCTGTAGCTACTGTGATACTGCCTACGCATTTCAGGGCGGTTCCCCGCGACCGCTCGCCGAGGTTTTGGCGGCGGTGGCCGAATACCGAGCCCGCCACGTGACCGTGACCGGCGGCGAACCCCTGGCGCAGCGCGAGAGTCTGGCGCTCCTCCAGGCGCTTTGCGAACGCGGTTATCGGGTTTCCCTGGAGACCAGCGGCGCCCTGCCGGTGACCGAGGTCGATCCCAGGGTGCATATCATTCTCGACATCAAGACCCCTGCCTCCGGCGAAGTGGCCCGTAACCTGTGGTCGAATCTGCCCCACCTTGGCGCCAAGGACGAGATCAAGTTCGTCATCTGTGACCGCGCCGACTACGAATGGTCCCGATTGCAGCTCGACCGCCACCGGCTTGTCGACAGCGGCGCCGAACTGCTGTTCTCGCCGGCTCAGGGGCGGGTCGAACCTCGTGCCCTGGCCGAGTGGATTCTGGCCGATCGGCTGCCGGTGCGCATGCAGGTGCAATTGCACAAGATTCTCTGGGGCGATGCCCCGGGGCATTGAATGAGCAGGGTCCAGGATCGTCCAGCGGTGGTACTGGTGTCCGGGGGGCTGGATTCCGCCACCCTGCTCGCCATGGCAGTGGATCTGGGCTATCGCTGCCACACCCTGAGCTTCGATTATGGGCAACGCCACCGTGCCGAACTGGCCGCGGCCGCGGCGCTGAGCGTGGCCCTGGGTGCCGCCGAGCACAAGGTGGTGGGGCTGGATCTGGGCGCCATCGGCGGTTCTGCGCTCACCGACGAGCGGATCGGGGTGCCCACCGAGGAGAGCGCCGGAATTCCCGTGACCTATGTGCCGGCCCGCAATACCGTGTTTCTGGCGGTGGCCCTGGGCTGGGCGGAGGTGCTCGGCGCCGAGGATATCTTTATCGGCATCAATGCCGTCGATTACTCCGGCTATCCGGACTGCCGAGCCGAATATGTGCGCGCCTTCGCGGCCATGGCGCAGTTGGCTACCAAGGCCGGTGTGGAGGGTAGACCGTTGCGTATCCAGACGCCGCTCATCGAGCTGAGCAAGGCTGAAATCATCGCGCAGGGCATGGCGCTGGGGGTGGATTATGCGGCCACAGTGTCCTGTTACGCGGCCGATGATGTCGGTCGTGCCTGCGGGCGCTGCGACAGCTGCCGGTTGCGGCGCGCCGGGTTCGCCGCCGCCGGGGTTGCCGACCCGACCCGCTATCGGCCCCAAACGCACCGGCATTCTTGACCTTTGGAGCGCGGTGAGTAAGATAGCGCCTCCTTTGCCGGGCCGTTAGCTCAGTTGGTAGAGCAGTTGGCTTTTAACCAATTGGTCGCTGGTTCGAATCCAGCACGGCCCACCACCTTTTCTGCTTCCCGTTTTCAGGGCCGTTTTGCCCGCTGCCGCGCTCCCGCATCGGCGCCAGTCGCTGCCCTGCCCGGCGGGGTTGGAGCAACCCGCGCTGTGCTAGACTCCAGGAACATTCTGCGCTCACCGTCTTCCTATGTCTGATCATTCCCGTCTCGCCATCGCCGATGGCGCCCGGTTTCGGGAGATCGTGATCGAACACCTGGATCGCATCGCCGAACCCGCCCACGAAGCGCCCGAACAACGCGCTGCGGACAGCGCACGCATCAAGCGGCTGCTGGTCGAAAAGGACGCGGTCATCGTCGCTCACTACTACACGGACGCCGCGATTCAGGCACTCGCCGAGGAGACCGGCGGTATCGTCTCGGATTCGCTGGAGATGGCGCGCTTCGGCAAGCGGCATCCCGCCTCCACGCTGGTGGTGGCCGGGGTGCGTTTCATGGGTGAGACCGCCAAGATCCTCACCCCGGAAAAGACCGTGCTGATGCCGACCCTGGAGGCGACCTGCTCCCTGGACATCGGTTGCCCGGCGGACGAGTTCGCCGCCTTCTGCGATCAGCATCCCGACCGCACCGTGGTGGTCTACGCCAACACCTCGGCGGCGGTCAAGGCGCGCTCGGACTGGGTGGTCACCTCGAGCATCGCGCTCGATGTGGTCGATTATCTGGATCGCCGGGGCGACAAGATCCTCTGGGCGCCGGACAAGCATCTGGGGCGTTATGTACAGCGCCAGACCGGCGCCGACATGCTGCTCTGGGATGGCAGCTGTGTGGTGCACGAGGAATTCAAGCTGCGCGGGCTGCAGGATCTCCGGCGGCTGTACCCGGATGCCGCGCTGTTGGTACATCCCGAGTCTCCCGAGGCGGTGATCGAGATGGCCGATGCCGTGGGGTCGACTTCGCAGCTGATTGCCGCGGCGCGCGACCTGCCCCATCCGCGCTGCATCGTCGCCACCGACGAGGGCATTTTCTACAAGATGCAGCAGGCTGCGCCGGACAAGGAGCTGATCGTCGCACCCACCGCGGGCCATGGCGCCACCTGCCGTAGCTGCGGCCACTGCCCCTGGATGGCGATGAACCACCTGCGCAACCTGGCCGATTCGCTGGAGCGGGGCGCCAATGAGGTGCTGGTCGATCCCGAACTGGGCCGCCGTGCCATGGTTCCCCTGCAGCGCATGCTCGATTTTCGCGAGACCCAGCTCTCCGGCGATTGAAGGCCCCTGGCGCCGGTCACCGCCTTCAGTCGATGAAACGGACCTGCTCGCCGAGCGCGGCGCGCGGCACCCGGGTGCGGTTGGCGGGCACAGCGGTATCCTCGTAGCCAAAGGAAATGCCCAGCAGGATGCCGATGTTGTCTGGGATGTCGAAATGGGCGCGGATGACCTCCGGGAAGCGGCTCACGCTGGCCTGGGCGCAGGAGCCGATGCCATGCGCGGTCATGGCCAGCATCAGAGTCTGGGCATACATGCCCACGTCGACGGCGACGGTTTCGTGGAACATGCGATCCATGCCGATGAAGGCGATGTGCGGGGCATCAAAGAATTCGTAGTTGCGCAGCATGGCGCGCCGCCGCCCGGCGCGGTCGCCGCGGGTGATACCCATGTTGCCGTACAGCTGCACCGCGGTGTCGATCTGGCGCTGCCGCATGACCCCGGGAAATTCCTCCACGCGTTGGTAATCGCTGGTGATCGGCTGCCCCGAGGTCGCAGCGGCGAGCAGTTTGTCGCGAATTCCCCGGCAGGCGGCTCCGGAAGCGACGACCACCTGCCAGGGCTGTACATTGCAGTTCGAAGGGGCCTGCTGCGCCAGCTCGAACACCGCCCGCAATATGTCCGGGGGTACCGGGTCGGGGCGGAAGCCGCGCACCGAGCGGCGGTCGCGGACGATGTGTTCCAGGGCGGCGAGATTGACTACCGGAGGCGCTGTTTCGTTCATGGGCGATCCTTGAAGGGGTGCATTCAAGCCGCGGGTCGGACCCGTCTCGGCCATGGTGTCGGGATGCTACAATCCGGCGCTCTGTTTCGCACGCATGTTGGGGGGACGCGCAATGGCCGGACTGCATTTCGAAGAGTTCGAAGAGGGACAGGTGTTCGATCATGAGGTGCGCCGCACCGTGACCGAGTACGACAACATGATGTTCAGCTGTCTGACCATGAATACTCAACCACTGCACATCGACGCCGAGTTCTCCAAGAACAGCATCTACGGCCAGCGTATCGTCAACAGCATGTTCACCCTGGCGCTGGTGGTCGGGGTACAGGTCACCGAACTCACCCTGGGAACCACCCTGGGAAACCTGGGCATGACGGATGTCGCCTTTCCCCGGCCGGTCTTTCACGGCGATACCATTCGCGCCCGCACCACGGTGCTGGAAAAGCGGGTCAGCAAGTCACGTAACGACTCGGGCATCGTCTACTTCCTGCACGAGGGCTTCAACCAGCGCGACGAACTGGTGGCGACCTGCAGGCGCACCGCGCTGATGAAGCTCAAGTCGGCCTGAGGGGGGGTTACTGATGCGTTCCATGCTGTTTCTACCTGCCGACAGCGAAAAGAAGATCGCCAAGGGCGAGGGCACCAATGCCGATGGCTTGATCCTGGACCTGGAAGATTCCGTCGCGCTGTCGCGCAAACCGGAGGCGCGCCGCCTGGCCCGCGAATATCTGGACGCGCGGCCACCTGGCAACCGCAAGAAACAGCTGCTGGTCCGCATCAACCCACTCGATGGCGCCATGACCCTGGAAGATCTCGCCGCCGTGGTCGGCGGCGCGCCCGATTACGTATTGTTGCCCAAGTATCGCACCCGGGACGACGTGATCCGCCTGGATCACTACCTCAGTGCCCTGGAGGTACGAGAGGGTGTGGCTGCCGGCCATATCCGCATCCTGGTGATCGGCACGGAAACCGGTCAAGGGGTGCTCAATCTGGCGGGTCTCACGGGAGCCAGTCGGCGCCTGGCCTATGTCAGTTGGGGGGAGTTCGATCTCTCCGCAGACGTCGGTGCCGAGACCCATCTGTTGCCGGATGGCGGCTGGGACGACCTGTTCCGGACTGCGCGGGCGCTGTGCCTCGCGGCCGCGGCTTCCGCGGGCATCGAGCCCTGCAACACGGTATTTACCGACTATAAGGACGACGCCGGCCTCGAACAGGCGGCCCTGGGTGCACGGCGTGCCGGGTTTACCTGCATGATGGCGATCCATCCCAGCCAGGTGGATATCATCAACCGGGTGTTTTCGGTCGGCGACCGGGAGCTGGAGTGGGCGCGCCGGGTAGTGGAGGCGTTCGAGGCCAATCCGGATACCGGGGTGGTGGGCCTCGATGGCATCATGCTGGACAAACCCCATTACACACAGGCCCAACGACTGATCGCCCGCGCCGCGACCTACTGAGGCCGGCGGCCGGACGTCGAGGAGGATAGCTATCCATGAGTGGCCCCACGCGCAGCGCTGACGGTCCCTTCCCGGTGACGGTGGAGGCGGGCAAGGCCTATTTCTGGTGTGCCTGCGGCAGAAGTGCCAGGCAACCCTTCTGCGACGGTACTCATGCCGGCAGCGGCATGAATCCGGTGCGCTACCAGGCGCAGGAGGACAAGACCCTCTATTTTTGTGGCTGCAAGGCGACCGCCAAGCCGCCTTTCTGCGACGGCAGCCACAAAGCCTAGGGTGCCGGCCGGCAGGTCATGGTTCATCCCCCCGCGGGCCGAGGTCGCTGTCCGCGGCGGATAACTGCGCCCTCAGCGCAATTGGCTGAGCTGCTTTTCGAGTTGTTCGAGTTCGCTCAGCCGCTGGTCGATCATGGCGACCTGGCGGAAATCCTGCTCCTGGAGTTGGCGCGCGTAGCCGAGATGCTTGCGCGCCTTGTCGAAGACTCCGATCAGGGTGAAGTATTCGGCGCGTGCCAGGTGCACACCGGCGATGTTCCCGGCCAGACCACTGGTCTCCGCCAGGTCAAACCAGACCTTGGGATCTCCGGGCCGATCGCCCGCCAGTCGTTCCAGGATCTTTTCCGCTTCGCCGTAGCGGTGCGCCTTGGTCAGGCTGGTCGCAAGGGCCTCCTGCGCCGGGTAGTAATCGGGCCGATCTTCTACCAGCCGGCGCGCTTCGCCGATGGCGGTATCGGTATCGCCGGCGGCTCGGGCTATCGCGATCGATGCCATCCGGTAGAGGTGGTGGTCCGGCTTCTCCTGCAGTAGCTCGTTCAGCTGCCGGCGCGCTTCTTCATGCGCTCCCTGAGCACTGAGCGCCAGCGCCAGGCCGTAGCGGGCCGCGGTTCTGGAGAGCCCGCCGTCGGCCATCTGGTCGCGAAATCGCGCCACGGCGTGTTCCGGCCGCTCGGCGGCGGCCAGTTGGATGCGCGTGCGCATCAATTGGTAGTCGAGACTGTCCGGGTACTGGCGCTCTGGGTACTTGGCGACCCGGGCGCGGACGTCGGCGACCCTGGATTCGGTGAGCGGGTGGCTGAGCAGAAATTCCGGCGGCCGCTGACCGGTATAGCGGGTGGCGGCCAGCATCCTGTCAAACATGGCCGGAGCCCCTTCCGGATCCATGCCGGCACGATAGAGACTTTCGATGCCGATACGGTCGGCCTCCTGCTCGTTCTGGCGGCTGTAGCGCAGGGACTCGTCGAGCATGGCGGCCTGGGAAGCGGTCATCGCCGCCATCCCGGCGTCGCCGCCGACGGTGGCGGCCAACACCAGACCAGCCAGCAGTCCGGCCAGCCCGAGCGTCGAAGAGCGGCGTTGGGCGTCGAGGCGGCGCGCGAAATGGCGCTGGCTCAGGTGGGCCAGTTCGTGCGTCAATACCGAGGCCAGCTGGTGCTCGGTGCGCGCCTGGTCGAGCAGCCCGGTGTGTACGCCCACCACCCCGCCGGGCACCGCGAACGCGTTGATCGACGCGTTCGCGACCACCACCAGCTGGAGGTTGCGGTTGGGAAGTGCGCTATGGGCGGCAAGCCGAGCGAGCAGATTTTCCAGGTAGTGTTGGAGTTGCGGATCGTCGTGGGTGTGCACCTGCCGCCGGAAGCCCATCAGCCAGGCACGGCCGAGCTCGTTCTCCTGCTGGGGGGAGACCAGCGCGGAACTGCCGTCGCCCAGTGCCGGGAGGCGGAGGTCGGCCGCTTCCGCCACCGCGGCACCGAGCGTGATCAGCAGGCTCAGCAAGGCGGCGGCCCCGCGAGCCCGGTAAGATGGCGTGTTCAAACTGCAGAGATTCTCGTCAGTGATCCGGCGCTTGCCGGGCATCAGTTGGACAGGAAATGATAGCACTCGTTCAGGCGAGCGGGCGGCCGCTGCGGTTGGCTGGTGCGGTTGTGGGTGCGGGTGTCGCGCAGGGGTTCCGGGAGCAGGGGTGATTCGATGTGGAAGGTGCTCGATACTTGGGTTCACCGCTATCTGAGTAACGAAGAGGCGGTGTTGCTGGCCTTGATGCTGCTGGCGGCCTTGGGGACCATCCTGGTCTTCGGCGATCTGCTCGGCCCGCTGTTGGCGGCGCTGGTCTTCGCTTTCTTGCTGCAGGGTTTGGTCGCCCGGTTGGAGTGCTGGCGGGTTCCCCACATGATGGCGGTGTGGCTGGTGTTTCTCGCCTTTTTGAGCGCCGTACTGCTCACGGCCTTCTTTCTATTGCCGATCATTGCCCAGCAGTCGATCAACCTGCTTTCCGAGGTGCCGGGCATGGTCCGCGCCTGGCAGGAGCGGTTGTCGCAGTTGCCCCAGCATTATCCGCACTTGATTTCCGAGCAGCAGCTCGCCGAATTGCTGCAGTACACCAGCCGGGAAATCACCAGGATGGCGGAGGGTCTGCTGTCGTTTTCGGTGAGCCGGTTCCCCAATCTGGTCGGGCTGCTCATCTATCTGCTGCTGGTGCCTCTGCTGGTATTTTTTCTGCTCAAGGATCGAGAGGAGTTGCTGGGCATGCTGTCGGACCTGCTGCCAACGGAGCGTCCGGTGATGCGGCGTATCTGGAGGGAAATGAACCAGCAGATGGCGAACTATGTGCGCGGCAAGGTGGTGGAGATCGTCATCGTGGGCACGACGACCTATGTCGTGTTTGCGCTGCTCGGGGTCAACTATGCCGCACTGTTCGGGCTGCTGGTGGGTCTGTCGGTGGTGATCCCCTACCTCGGCGCCGCGGTGGTCACTGTGCCGGTGCTGGCGGTGGGATATTTTCAGTGGGGCTGGGGCGGGGAATTTTTGACGCTCTTCATTGCCTATCTGGTAATCCAATTCCTGGACGGCAATGTGTTGGTGCCCATTCTGTTTTCCGAGGCGGTCAATCTGCATCCGATCGCAATCATCCTCGCCGTGTTGTTGTTCGGCGGCATCTGGGGCCTGTGGGGGGTCTTCTTCGCGATTCCGCTCGCGACCCTGGTCAAGGCGCTCTACAACGCCTGGCCGCGCACCCACGCTCCCGGCGCAACCGCGGAACCGGCGCCGGAGGCGGACTCGTGAGCGCCCCGCGGATCCTTGCCCTGATCGGGCTGACCGGCTGGGCGCTGTGCTGGGCCGCCGCGGCAAGCAGCGCCGACGAAGCATCCTGGTGGCGGCCGGCTCCCGCCGCCGACGGCGGCTCGGTGGGCATCCATCGCAGTCCTGCCGACGACCGCCACTACCGGTACCTCAGGCTGGACAATGGCTTGCAGCTGGTGCTTATCTCGGATCCGGATGGCGACAAGAGCGCCGCCGCGCTGAGCGTGGCGACCGGGAGTTTCGACAATCCACGAGATCGGCCCGGGCTGGCGCATTTTCTCGAGCACATGCTGTTTCTGGGGACCGAGAAATATCCGGAACCCGGAGCCTATCAGGCCTTCATCAGCGCTCACGGCGGCAGTCACAACGCTTATACCAGCCTCGAGCGGACGAGCTATTTTTTCGATATCGATTCGGCCCATCTCGAGGCCGCGCTCGATCGCTTCGCGCAATTCTTCGTCGCGCCCAGGTTCGACGCCGGGTACGTGGAGCGCGAGCGCAACGCGGTGGATGCCGAATACCGGCTCAAGCTGCGCGATGACGGACGCCGCCGCGGCGATGTGATCGCCGAAGTCATCAATCCGGGGCACCCCCTGGCGAAGTTTTCCGTAGGCAACCGTGAAACCCTCGCCGACCGCGAGGGACAACCGGTACGTGAGGATCTGCGGGATTTCTATCGCCGCCACTACTCGGCCGAGCGGATGACCCTGGCGGTGTCCGGCACCAGCTCCCTGGACGATCTGCAGCGCATGGTCAGCAAGCGTTTCGGTGACATCCCCCGGCGTCCCAGAGTGGCGCGACCCGAGCCTGTACCCCTGTTTACGGATCCCGGTCCCCTGCTGGTGCAGATCACCCCGGATCGTGATCGGCGCGAGCTCGGGCTGCTGTTCGAGTTGCCGCCCCAGGCGGACCAGTGGCGGGTCAAGCCGGCAACCTTTCTGGGCCATCTGCTCGGCGGCGAGAGCGAGCACAGTCTGCTGGCGGAGCTCAAGTCCCGCGGTTGGGCCGAGCGGCTCAACGCCGGTCCGGTCTATGACACCGATCGCGGTGCCGCTTTCGCGCTCACCCTGGGCTTGACACCCGAGGGCGTCGCCGAGCGTGACGCGGTGCTGGACCTGAGTTGGCGCTGGATCCATCGGGTGCGCGAACGGGGTCTGGAGGCGTGGCGCTATGCAGAGTTGGCGGCGCTGCAGCGAGCGGATTTCCGCTTTCTCCGGGAGGCGCAGCCGATGGATCAGGTGGTCCAGGTCGCCGAATCCCTGCACGATTATCCACCCGCCGAAGTCCTGCGCGGCCCCTTTCTGTTCCAGGGTTTCGACGCGGCGTCGATCGCCGCGGTAGCCGACCGGCTGCGTCCGGACAATGCCCTGATCACCCTGATGGCGCCGGAGTTCGAGGAATTGCCCCGGCATTCAGGTTATTACCAGACCCCCTATCAGGTGAAGCGGCCGCCGGCGGCGCGGGTCGCGGATTGGAGTGCCGCCGGGGCGTCAGCGGATTCGCCACTGCGCCTGCCGGGCCCGAATCCCTATATTGCGGAACAGTTTCCGGTTTCCGCCCGGGATGGCCCGATGACCGCGCCCCGGCTGCTGGCAGACCGCGACGGGATGCAGCTATGGCACTATCGGGATCGCCGCTTCGGCACCCCGAGAACGGTGTTCAGCGTTCGCGTGCTGGCGCCGTCGAGCCATGGCCCGCGCGGTGCGGCACTGACCGAGCTGTACTTGGCGCTGATTCGCGACCAGCTCAATGCCGAGCTCTACCCCGCCTTTCTGGCCGGACTCGATTTTGGGCTGCGGCGGTGGGATGGCGGCGTGGATATCGAGCTCAGCGGCTATTCCGACAAGCAGCAGCTGCTGCTCGACCGTGTGCTGGCGGCGCTCACCGCGCCCGACTGGGACGCCAGCAGCTTCGCCCGTGTCAAGGCCAGCCTGATCCGCGAATGGCGCAATGCTGACCGCGAGTGGCCGGTGCGGCTGGCGATGATGGAGCTGTCGCCGCTGCTGCGGGACACGCCGCGCCCCCGGGAGCTGGCGGCGCTACTGGAACCGGTGGATGGTGAGGCGCTGCGGCGGTTCAGCGCGGCCCTGTATGGTGGCGCTGCGGTGAAGATTTACGCCGGTGGTGTCGTGGCCGGCGAACAGGCCAGCCGCATGGCGGCCGAGGTCGTCTCGCGGCTCGGGGTTGCGGCGCCCGCCGAAGAGTTTTCTCACGAGGTGAGGCGGCTGGATGCCGGCGATGTTGTGCCGCGCCGCGCAGTGGCAACTCCGCAGGCCGATCGCGCCGTGCTGCTCTACCTGCAGAGCGCCGAGGACAGCCTCGCCGAGCGCGCTCGGGTGGCCGTGCTGCAGAAGTTTATCGAGGCGCCTTTCTATACTGCGCTGCGGACCGAACGGCAGCTTGGTTATGTGGTGGGCAGTCAGATCATGCCCTTCCACCGGGTGCCGGGCATGATCCTCTATGTGCAGTCGCCGCGGGCGACCGCCGAGCGGCTCGCCATGGAGGTCGACGAGTTCCTCGGTTCCCGCTGTACAGTACTGGCGGCGGCGGAAGGCACGGAGCTGGAGCGTATCAAGCAGGCGGTGCTTGCCGGTCTCGAAGAGCAGCCCAGGAATCTCGAAGAACAGGCGGATCGGCATCGCGAGAGCCTGGCCCTGGACTACTTGGAATTCGATTTCCGTCCCCGTCTGGCGGCGGCTGTGCGAGAGGTCGATGTCGCGGACCTGAAAGGCGCCTGCCGCGGGCTGTTCGGCGACCGCCGGCGCGGCCTCTGGATCTTCGCGGCCGATGCCGAGTCGGTCGCCGAGCTGGAGCGCAAAGCACTTCCCCTGGGCGACGGCGAGTACCGTTATCCGTGGTGAGCGGAGCCGGGCCCCGACTGCGCGGCGTTGAAGGTCGCCGGGTTTTCGCCTAGTGTGCGACGGCGTGGCCCGCCGGCGTGTATCGGGCGATAGAAAGGGTCGGTCGCCGATCATCCCGAGAGGCGTCGCAAGCAGTAGGATCCGCCATGAATGAAGCGCAGAAACCCGAACTCAGCGATCCGCTCCCCGGGGAAACGGATCAGGACCCGATCGAGACACTTGACTGGCTCGACTCCCTCGAGGCAGTCATTCGCTTCAGCGGTTCCGACCGTGCCGCCTTTCTGCTGCGGCAGCTGGTGGGCAGAGCCGCGGCCGAGGGCCTTCCGCTGCCGGGTGGGATCACCACGCCATTTCGCAATACCATCCCGGCGCAGCGCGAAAGGCGCATGCCCGGAGATCTGTTCATGGAGCGGCGCATCCGCTCGCTGATACGTTGGAACGCGCTCGCCATGGTGATGCGTGTCAACCAGAAACACGAAGGCTTGGGGGGCCATATCGCGACCTTCTCGTCGGCCGCGACCCTCTACGATGTCGGCTTCAATTATTTTTTCCGCGCACGCTCCCAGGAGCACCTGGAGGATCTGATCTACTTTCAGGGGCACAGCTCACCGGGCATCTATGCGCGCTCCTATCTCGAAGGGCGGATCACCGAGGAGCAACTCGACCATTTCCGGCGCGAGGTCGAGGGCAAGGGATTATCGTCCTATCCGCATCCCTGGTTGATGCCGGAGTACTGGCAGTTTCCCACGGTGTCCATGGGGCTGGGCCCTATCCAGGCGATCTACCAGGCCCATGTCATGCGCTATCTGTCCGCTCGCGAGTTGGTGCCACGCGGCGACCGCCAGATCTGGGCGTTCATCGGTGATGGCGAGTGCGATGAGCCCGAGACCCTGGGTGCCATCGCCCTGGCCGGTCGCGAAAAGCTCGAGAATCTCACCTTCGTGGTCAACTGCAACCTGCAGCGGCTCGACGGCCCGGTGCGCGGTAACGGCAAGATCATCCAGGAGCTGGAGGGTGTGTTCCGCGGTGCCGGCTGGCACGTCATCAAGGTGGTCTGGGGCCGGCTGTGGGATCCGCTGTTCGAGCGTGACACGTCCGGCCTGTTGCAGCGCCGCATGGACGAGGTCTGCGATGGTGAACTGCAGAATTACAAATTCAATGGCGGCGCCTACACCCGCGAGCATTTTTTCGGCAAGTACCCCGAACTCGCCGAACTGGTCGCCGACATGAGTGACGACGACATCATGTATCTCAACCGCGGCGGCCATGATCCGTACAAGGTCTACGCGGCCTATGCGGAAGCGGTGGAGACCAAGAGCAAGCCCACGGTGATTCTGGCGATGACCGTCAAGGGCTACGGGCTGGGCAGTTCCGGTGAGGCGGCCAATGACACCCACTCGGTGAAAAAGCTCCAGCTCGAGGATCTGAAGAAA
This sequence comes from uncultured Gammaproteobacteria bacterium, assembly GCA_913060555.1. Lineage (GTDB taxonomy): Bacteria > Pseudomonadota > Gammaproteobacteria > Pseudomonadales > Porticoccaceae > JAGPUQ01. Next base: position 24,674 of record CAJXRS010000018.1, read on the forward strand.
TTTCGCGATCGCTTCGGACTGCAGATTTCCGATGATCAACTTCCCGACGTACCCTATTATCGGCCGCCGGAAGATAGTCCCGAACTGGTCTACATGCGCCGGCGCCGCGAGGATCTGGGCGGCTATCTCCCCGCCCGGCACGCCGACTTCGAGTCCCTGGAGACGCCGAAGCTGGAGGTTTTTTCGCGGCTGTTGGAAAGCACGGGTGATCGCGCCATCTCCAGCACCATGGCTTTCGTGCGGCTGCTGCAGACTCTGGTGCGCGACAAGGGGGTCGGGGCCCGGGTGGCACCCATCGTCCCCGATGAGGCGCGCACCTTCGGCATGGAAGGCATGTTCCGCCAACTGGGCATCTACACCTCGGCGGGGCAACGCTATGTACCCCATGATGCGGATCAGATCCTCTACTACAAGGAGGACAAGAAGGGTCAGATCCTGGAGGAGGGGATCACCGAGGCCGGCGCCATGTCGGCCTGGATTGCCCTGGCCACCGCCTACAGCACTTACGACTACCCGATGATCCCCTTCTACGTCTTTTACTCCATGTTCGGGTTTCAGCGGGTTGGCGATCTCGCCTGGGCAGCGGGCGATGCCCAGGCACGCGGTTTCCTGATCGGCGCCACCTCGGGTCGCACCACACTCAACGGCGAGGGATTGCAGCACCAGGATGGGCACAGTCATCTGCTGGCCGGGGTCATCCCCAATTGCCGGGCCTACGACCCCGCATTCAGCTACGAACTGGCGGTGATCATTCAGGATGGTCTCAGACGTATGTTCGCCGAGCGCGAAAATTGCTTTTATTACATCACCACCATGAATGAGAATTACCAGCATCCGGAGCTGCCCGCCGGTGCCGAGGAAGGCATAGTCCGGGGCATCTACCGACTGCAGTCCGGGGCCAAGGCCAGCCATCGGGTACAGTTGCTGGGGGCCGGCGCCATTCTCAACGAGGTGCGTGCGGCCGCAGCACTGCTGGCGGAGGAATTCGACGTCGGTGCCGACGTCTGGAGTGTCACCAGCATCGGTGAATTGGCTCGCGACGGTCTGGCGACCGAGCGTTGGAATCGTCTCCATCCGGGCAAGAAGCCGCGGCAGTCCTTTCTGGCCGAGCAGCTGGACGGGTGCGAGGATCCGGTGGTGCTGGCTACCGATTATGTCAAATCGCTGGGTGAGCAGCTGCGGGGTCAGATCCCGGGGGATTTCCAGGTGTTGGGCACCGACGGGTTCGGGCGCAGCGATACCCGAGAGCAGTTGCGGAACTTCTTCGAGGTGAGCCGCAACCACATCGCCTACGCTGCGCTTTATGGCCTGCATCGACAGGGAGCAGTCGACACCAAGCTGCTCAAGAGCGCCGCGGGCAAGCTCGACATCGACCCGGACAAGGTCGAACCCCGGCACGCCTGACCGGCGGCAATCCGCAGACAAATCGCGTTTAAGGAACAGATTCGGGTGAATATCGAGACAGTACGAGTGCCCGACCTCGGTGGCGCCGAGGAAGTGGAGGTGATTGAGCTCACGGTTGCCGTGGGTGATTCCGTGGCGGTGGAGCAGACCCTGTTGGTGCTGGAGTCCGAAAAGGCCACCATGGAACTGCCCTCGCCGGTTGCCGGCGTGGTGAAGAAGATCCTGGTCGCAGAGGGCGACAAGATCGAGCGCGAAGGCGAGCCCCTGATGGAGATCGAGGGCTCCGAGGAGAGCGAGGGATCCGAGGCCGGGGAGTCCGGGGAGTCCGGGGAGTCCGGGGAGTCCGCGCCCGCGGAGGAGGGCGAGGAAGAAGATGCACAAGCGGATGCCAAGGAGGCCCCGCCCCCCGAAGAGGAAGACCAGTCCGCAGTCGAGACCCCGTCGGCTGAGGAAAGAGACCAGCGCGCGGCCGAGGCCCCGCCTGCCCAAGCGGCGCGACCTGCCCCCCCCGCTGCGCAGGACCGTGAAACGGCGGAGCCAACGCCCGGCGCCGAGTCGCGGCCGGCCGCGGGCGGTAGCCCGGGGGCGGAGGTGTACGCCGGACCCTATGTGCGGCGCCTGGCGCGCGAATTGGGCGTGGACCTGCGCCGGGTCGAGGCCAGCGGGCCGCGACAGCGGATTCTGAAAGAAGATGTACAGGCCTTCGTGCGCCAGCGGCTGGATGATCAAGCAGCGGGCGGAGGGGGAATTCCGTCTGTGCCGGAAGTGGATTATGGACGCTTCGGGCCGGTCTCCGAAGGCGAGCTGACCAAGATTGGGCGCCTCACCGCGGCCAATATGCACCGCAGTTGGTTGAATGTTCCCCATGTCACTCAATTCGACGCCGCCGACATCACTGAACTGGAAGCCTTTCGCCGCGGCCAGGCGCAGGAAGCAGAGGCGCGTGGCGTAAAGCTCACGCCGGTGCCCTTTATCCTCAAGGCCTGTGCGGCGGCGCTGCGCGACAATCCGGTACTCAATCGCGCCCTGAGCGCCAACGGCGCGGGCTTCGTACAGCGGGAGTTCTTTCATCTGGGCATGGCCGTGGATACCCAGCGCGGACTGCTGGTGCCGGTGATCCGCGACGTCGACCGCAAGGGTATCTGGGAGCTCGCGGCGGAAATCGCCGAAATGGCGGACAAGGCGCGAGCCGGCAAGCTCAAGGTCAACGAGATGCAGGGCGCCTGTTTCACCGTGTCCAGCCTGGGGGCCATCGGTGGGGAGGGCTTCACGCCCATCATCAACACGCCGGAAGTCGGTATTCTCGGGGTCTCTCGCAGTGCGGTGCGGCCGCTATGGAATGGCACCGAGTTCGCGCCGCGGACCCTGCTGCCGCTATCACTGTCCTATGACCATCGGGTGGTCAATGGTGGCGACGGTGGGCGCTTTCTTACCCAGGTGGTGGCTCTGCTGGCGGATATCCGCGCGCTGTTGCTGTGAGGCGGGCGGCGTGGCGGCTGCGTTGGTTGCAGGGGGCGGAAGCGATCACGATAATACCGGCCCCTTCCTGACCACCCATCCCAGGGGAGACAGCCACCAGTGAAACGACCGCAACCGCAGGACTTCTTCAAGGACTGGAAGGCCCGGGAGGCCCTCGCCGAGGCCATGATCCCACTGATCGGCAAGCTCTACCGCGAAAACAATGTCTCCCTGTACATGTACGGCCGCAACATGGTCAACCGGTCGGTGACCGATCTGATGAAGGCCCACCGCTTCGTGCGCCAGGTCGAGCAGAACGAGCTGTCCGAGTTCGAGACTTTTCCCATGATCCAGACGCTGGCTGAGATGGATCTGGGGCCGGCGCACGTGGATATCGGCAAGCTCACGGTGGGCTACCAGGAGCGCGCCAACGGCCGCACCCCGCGGGATTATCTGCAGGAAGTGATCGGCAATGACATTGGTGCGATGCGTAAACCCCTGCCCCAGCCCCAGGATGTGGTGCTGTACGGCTTCGGCCGCATCGGGCGGTTGATCGCGCGTATCCTGCTCGAGAAGACCGGTGGCGGCGATGTCCTGCGGCTACGGGCGATCGTGGTGCGCAAGGGTCGGGGCCCGGAGGATCTCGAGAAGCGCGCCAGCCTGCTGCGCCGGGATTCCGTGCACGGACCCTTCCGGGGCACCATCCGGGTGCTGGAGGAGGAGCGCAAGCTGGTCTGCAACGGCAACGAGATCCAGGTCATCGAGGCGGATTCTCCCGCGGAGATCGACTACACCCGGTATGGCATCGGCAACGCCATCGTGGTCGACAATACCGGCGCCTGGCGCGATGCAGCCGGCCTCGGCCAGCACCTGCAATGCGCGGGTGCCGCCAAGGTGATCCTCACCGCCCCGGGCAAGGGGGATATCCCCAACATCGTGTACGGCATCAACCACCACGAGATCCAGCCCGAGCAGCGCATTCTGTCCGCGGCCTCCTGTACCACCAACGCCATAGTCCCGGTGCTCAAGGCGGTGTTCGACGAATACGGCATCCATACTGGGCACGTCGAGACAGTCCACTCCTATACCAATGATCAGAACCTGATCGACAACTACCACAGCGGCGCCCGCCGCGGCCGCAGCGCGGCGCTCAATATGGTCATTACGGAGACGGGGGCCGCCAAGGCGGCGGCCAAGGCGATTCCCGAACTGGCCGGCCGGCTGACCGGGAACGCGATCCGGGTGCCGACCCCGAATGTATCGCTGGCGATTCTCAACCTGCAGCTCGGTCGCGCCTCCACAGTGTCCGAAATCAACGAGTTCATGCGGCGCAAGGCGTTGTTTTCGCCACTGCAGCAGCAGATCGGCTACACCATTTCCACGGAAGCGGTATCCACGGATTTCGTGGGCGACCGGCACGCCTGCGTGTTCGACTCCCAGGCCACGATTGTCAACGCCGAGCACTGCGTACTGTACTGCTGGTACGACAATGAATTCGGTTACAGCTGCCAGGTCGTGCGCTGTCTGGAGGAGATGGCGGGGGTGCGCTGGGCCATGTATCCCCGCGCGGCGGCCTGAGGCGGCTTTCCTCAAACGCGCGCTGGCTCTATACTCTGCGCGCGGTCGCGCAGGGTGCGGTCCACGTGCGACCCACAATTTGCCGTTCCACCGAGGAGCCTCGCCCGGGGCAATATCCACGCGAACCGGACCCATTCCGGAGCGCCAGAGCCATTTTTTGAGTCCGAGTTGCACATGATCAAGATCCGTCGAGGGTTGGACCTGCCGATTGCCGGCAAGCCGGAGCAGGTAATTCACGATGGGCCCGTGGTTTCCTCCGTTGCCGTATTGGGGTACGACTACGTCGGCCTGCGGCCAACCATGGCGGTCAAGGAGGGCGATACGGTCAGGCTGGGTCAGCTGCTGTTTGCCGATCGCCACAATGAGCATGCCCGCTTTACCGCGCCGGCCGCCGGTGTGGTTCGCGCCATTCATCGCGGTGACCGCCGGGTGCTGCAGTCCGTGGTGGTCGAGACAGACGGCGATGCCGCCGAGACCTTCGATGCCTGGCCGGCTGATCAGTTCACCGCACTGCGGAGTGACCAGATTCTCGACAATCTGGTGCGGTCGGGGCTCTGGACGGCATTCCGTACACGCCCTTACTCGAAGATCCCGGATCCCGGAATTCAGCCGCACTCACTGTTTGTCACTGCCATTGACACCAATCCGCTTTGTGCCGATCCAGCGGTGGTGATCGCGGCTGCCGAGGCGGACTTCACTCTGGGCCTGCAGCTGCTGCGCCAGCTGGTGGACTGCCCGGTACACCTCTGCGTCGCGCCCGGCGCGGAGCTGCCGACCGTCTCCGGTGTCACGCGCCAGGAATTTTCCGGTCCCCATCCAGCCGGTCTGGTGGGTACCCACATTCATTTTCTCGATCCGGTTGGTGCCAGCAAGACGGTATGGCATATTGGCTATCAGGACGTCATCGCGGTCGGTCGGCTCTTTGCCGACGGCCGGTTGCCCGTCGAGCGTGTGATCGCGCTCGGCGGCCCCTGTGCCCAGCGGCCGCGTCTGCTGCGCACCCGCCTGGGAGCTTGTCTCTCTGAACTGACCGACGGCAGCCTTGCCCCCGGAGAGGTGCGGCTGCTGTCGGGCTCGGTGTTGGGTGGGCGCAAGGCCCACGGAGAATTGGGCTATCTGGGCCGTTACCACCACCAGGTAACGGCGCTGGCGGAGGGCGCGGAGCGGCGCTTCATGCGTTACCTGAGCCCGGGAAGGGAAATACATTCGGTACTGCCGGTGTTCCTGTCGCGGCTCGGCCAGCGCCAGGCCTTCGCCATGAACTGCAACACCAACGGCAGCGAGCGCGCCATGGTGCCATTGGGCAACTACGAGCAGGTAATGCCGCTCGATATCCTGCCCACCCAACTGCTGCGCGCGCTGGTGGTGGGTGATACCGAGGCCGCCCAGCAGTTGGGCGGCCTGGAACTGGACGAGGAGGACCTGGCGTTGTGCAGCTACGTCTGTGTGGGCAAGTACGAATACGGGCCCATTCTGAGGAACAACCTTGCCCGTATCGAGAAGGAGGGTTGAAGCGTGGCGCTGCGCAAACTCCTCGACAATATCGAACCGCATTTCCACAAGGGTGGTAAATACGAAAAGTTCTACGCCCTGTACGAGGCGGTGGACACCATCTTCTATTCGCCGGCCTCGGTGACCCAAGTTGCGCCCCATGTGCGTGACGGTATCGATCTCAAACGGGTGATGATCACTGTCTGGCTGGCAGTATTCCCGGCGATGTTCTACGGCATGTACAACCTGGGCTTCCAGGCCAATACCGCCTTGGCAGCCGGCGGCGGTGAACTGGTCGGCTGGCGGGCGGTATTGATCGATGCCTTCGCCGGCCATGATCCACAGAGCCTGTGGGATTGCCTCTGGTACGGTGCGGTATTCTTTGTGCCCATCTATCTGGTCACCTTTGTGGTCGGGGGCTTTTGGGAGGTTTTGTTCGCGACCATCCGCGGGCATGAGGTCAACGAGGGCTTTTTCGTCACCTCGATCCTGTTCGCGCTCACCTGTCCGCCGGCGATTCCGCTGTGGATGGTGGCGCTGGGGATCAGCTTCGGGGTGGTGATCGGCAAGGAGATCTTCGGAGGCACCGGGAAGAACTTCCTCAACCCCGCGTTGACCGGTCGCGCCTTTCTGTTCTTTGCCTATCCTGCGGCCATGTCCGGCGATTCGGTATGGACCGCAGTGGACGGCTTCACCGGCGCCACCGCACTGTCGGTCGCCGCCGCTGACGGCATGGCGGCGGTACAGGCCCAGATGACTTGGCTGGATGCCTTTTTCGGGCGCATGCAGGGCTCGATCGGCGAGGTATCCACGTTGGCGGTCGCCATTGGCGGCACGCTCTTGCTGGTCATGCGGATCGCCTCCTGGCGGATCGTGCTCGGTGTGATGGTGGGTATGATGGTACTGTCGACCCTGTTCAATCTGGTCGGCTCCGACGGCAACCTCATGTTCGCCATGCCCTGGCACTGGCATTTGGTGCTGGGCGGCTTTGCCTTTGGCATGCTCTTCATGGCCACGGATCCGGTGTCGGCGGCCATGACCGAGACCGGAAAGTTCTGGTTCGGGGTGCTGGTGGGCGTGATGGTGGTGCTGATCCGGGTGGTCAACCCGGCGTTTCCCGAAGGGATGATGCTGGCGATCCTGTTCGCCAATCTGTTTGCACCCCTGATCGATCACGTCGTGGTTCAGGCGAATATCAAGCGGAGGCTCGCCCGTGGCTGACAATGATTCGATCGGCAAGACGTTACTGGTCACCTTGTCGTTGTGTCTGGTCTGCGCCGTGGTGGTGTCGGCCTCGGCGGTCATGCTGCGCCCGCTGCAGGCCGCCAATCAGGCCCTGGACCGCAAGGAGAATGTCCTTGCAGCAGCCGGCCTGCTCGAACCCGGGGTGAGCGTCGAGCAGCAGTTCGAGCGTGTGGAGACCCGCTTGGTGGACCTGGACCGCGGTGAATTCAGCGACGCCATGGAGCCCGCGAACTACGATCAGCGCAAGGCCAGCAAGGATCCGGCGCTGTCGGAGAGGGTGCCGCCGGCGCAGGACATCGCCAAGATTCAACGCCGCGTCAAATATGCGGAAGTCTATCTGGTCAGGGACGACCAGGGTCGTATCGACAAGTTGGTCCTGCCCGTCAAGGGCTATGGCCTGTGGTCCACCCTGCACGGCTTCCTTGCGCTGGAGAGAGACCTGAACACGGTGGCGGGGATCGGGTTCTACGAACACGCCGAGACCCCGGGGCTGGGCGGCGAGGTCGACAACCCGCGCTGGAAGTCCCTGTGGCAGGGGAAAAGGGTGTACGGTGAGGAGGGCGAGGTTGCGCTGCGGGTCATCAAGGGCGAGGTCGACACCACCCGGTCAGGGAGCGTATACCAGGTCGACGGCCTGTCCGGCGCCACGCTGACCAGCCGCGGTGTCGACAATCTCATTCAATACTGGTTGGGCGAGCAGGGCTTTGCACCCTTTCTCGCCAATCTTCGCTCAGGGGAGGCTTGATCATGGCGGAAAAGGCCAAAGATGCGCTGTTGAAGCCGATTTTCGACAACAACCCCATTGCCCTGCAGATCCTGGGGATCTGCTCGGCGCTCGCGGTCACCTCGCAGATGTCGGTGGCCTTTGTCATGTGTATCGCGCTGACTACGGTGACGGCATTTTCGAATCTGTTCGTGTCCGTTATTCGCCATCACATTCCCAACAGCGTGCGGATCATCGTGCAAATGACCATCATCGCCTCGTTGGTGATCGTGGTGGACCAGATTCTCAAGGCCTATGCCTATGAGATCAGCAAACAACTGTCGGTATTCGTCGGCTTGATCATCACCAACTGCATTGTCATGGGGCGCGCCGAGGCCTATGCCATGAAGAACCCGCCGCTGCCCAGTTTCCTGGATGGTGTCGGCAATGGTCTGGGCTACAGCTTTATCCTCATGGTGGTCGCCACCATCCGCGAGCTGTTCGGCTCGGGCTCGCTGTTCGGCTATACCCTGCTGCCGCTGGCAACCGAGGGCGGCTGGTATGTGCCCAACGGTATGCTGTTGCTGCCACCCAGCGCATTTTTCATCATCGGCGGCATTATCTGGGTGTTGCGCGTGGTGAAAACCGAGCAGGTAGAGGCGCCGGAATACCGTCTGGCGCCCAACACCGCTAGAGGGGTCGCCTGATGGAACATTATATCGCCCTGCTGGTGCGCTCGATCTTCATCGAGAACATGGCGCTGGCGTTCTTTTTGGGTATGTGCACCTTTATCGCGATCTCCAAGCGGTTAGCGGCGGCGTTCGGGCTGGGTATCGCGGTGGTGGTGGTGCTGGCGATCACGGTGCCCGTCAACAATCTCATCCTGCACTATCTGCTCGCCGAGGGCGCGCTGTCCTGGACCGGGATCGAGGCACTCAAATCCGTGGATCTGAGCTTTCTCGGTCTGCTCAGTTACATCGGCGTGATTGCGGCCATCGTGCAGATCCTGGAGATGGTACTCGACCGCTATGTGCCGGCACTCTACAACTCGCTCGGGGTCTTCCTGCCGCTGATCACCGTGAACTGCGCCATCCTCGGCGCTTCCCTGTTCATGGTCGAACGCTCGTACAACTTCGCTGAAAGCGCGGTATACGGGCTGGGCGCGGGCATCGGCTGGGCATTGGCCATCGTGGCCCTGGCCGGCATCCGGGAAAAGCTCAAGTACAGCGACATGCCCGAAGGTCTGCGCGGTCTCGGTGGTGTCTTCATGATCGTGGGATTGATTTCCCTCGGTTTCATGTCCTTCGGCGGTATCGATATCTAGCATCGGGCGGGATTGATCAGCAATGACTACGGAAATCATGACCATCGCTCTCGGCGTCGGTATGTTCACGGCCATCGTGGTGGCGCTGGTGCTCTTCATCATCGGGGCGAGGTCGCGATTGGTGGCGTCCGGCGATGTCGCCATCGAGGTCAACGGCGAGAAAACGATCCATGTGCCCGCCGGCGGCAAGCTGCTGCAGACGCTCGCCGCCAACGAGCTGTTTCTCGCCTCGGCCTGTGGGGGTGGCGGCACTTGCGCGCAATGCAAGTGCATCGTCGCGGAGGGTGGCGGATCCATTCTGCCCACCGAGCAGACCCACTTCACGCCGCGGGAAGCTCGTGAAGGCTGGCGCCTGTCCTGCCAGGTCCCAGTCAAGCAGGATATGAGGATCGAGGTACCCGAAGAGGTGTTCGGGGTCAAGCAGTGGGACTGTGTGGTGGCCTCCAATCCCAATGTCGCTACCTTCATCAAGGAGCTGACGCTCACCCTACCGGAAGGCGAGAACGTGGCGTTTCGCGCCGGTGGCTATGTGCAGCTCGAGGCCCCGCCGCATCATGTGCGTTTCCGGGACTTCGATATCGAGCCCGAGTACCGGGGGGACTGGGAGCACTTCAAGTTCTTCGACCTGGAATCCAAGGTGGAGGAGTCCGTGATCCGGGCTTATTCGATGGCCAATTACCCGGAAGAGAAAGGGATTCTGAAGTTCAATATCCGGATCGCCACGCCGCCGCCGCGCACCCAGGGCCTGCCTCCGGGGCAGATGTCCTCCTATACATTCGGCCTCAAGCCCGGCGACAGGATCCGCGTCTATGGACCCTTCGGCGAATTTTTCGCGCAGGATACCGACAAGGAGATGGTGTTCGTCGGCGGCGGCGCAGGCATGGCACCGATGCGTTCACACATCTTCGATCAGCTCAAGCGCATCGGGACCCAGCGCAAGATGACTTTCTGGTACGGTGCCCGCAGCCTCCGCGAGCTGTTTTATCAGGACGAATACGATGCGCTGGCAGCGGAGAACGACAACTTCGACTGGTTCGTGGCGCTGTCCGATCCCCAGCCGGATGACGGGTGGAGTGGATATACGGGCTTCATTCACAATGTCCTGTACGAGAATTATCTCAAGGATCACGAAGCGCCGGAGGAGTGTGAGTACTACATGTGTGGGCCGCCGATGATGAACGCGGCGATGATCGACATGCTGCATAAGCTGGGCGTGGAGGACGACCATATCTTCCTTGATGATTTCGGCGGATGAGTTGAGCGAGCCGCTGATGGGCTTGCGCAAAACGAGGCTGCTGGCCTCGTTTTTGTTTGTCATCTCGGCCTTGACGGCCTGTGAGCGAAACCCCCAGGAACTGGCGTTTTCCGGGGCCGCGCTGGGCACCAGTTACCACATCAAGGTCGTCGCTGCGGGTTCGCTGGCCGCTGGCGCCGGGTTGCCGGAGCTGGTCGCTAATCTGCTGGATGACCTGGATCACAAGCTCAGTACCTACAAGCCCGACTCGGAACTGAATCGCTTCAACCGGCATCCGGTGGCCCAGCCCTTCGTCGCGAGTGACGACCTGTACCAAGTGCTGGAGGTGGCCGATCGGATCTACCGGCTCTCGGGCGGCGCTTTCGATCCCACGGTGCGGCCATTGGTCGATCTCTGGGGATTCGGCCCTGTGGATACCGGCGATCGAGTGCCCGAAGAATCCGAGATCACCGCGCTGCTGGGCGAGATCGGGTTCGACCAGATCGAATTGGCGGCCGGCAACCAGGTGATTCGCCGCGCCCCCGTGACGCTGGATCTGTCGGCGGTTGCCAAGGGCTTCATCGTCGACCGACTGGTGGCGGAGTTGCGAGCCCGAGGCGTCGATGATTACATGGTCGAAATCGGCGGCGAGATCCGGGTAGGCGGCCGCCGCGCCGACGGCGGGTTGTGGCGCATCGCGGTGGAGGCTCCGGCAGGAGGCGGCGTGGAGCGGGTTCTGGAATTGAGTGATATCAGTGTGGCGACTTCCGGGGACTATCGGAACTACTTCGAGCGTGACGGGGAGCGCTATTCCCATACCATAGATCCGCGCAGCGGCCGGCCCATCCGGCACCGCCTGGCGTCGGTGACGGTACTTGCGCCCACCGCTGCCGAGGCCGATGCCCTGGCCACCGCGTTGATGGTCATGGGGCCGGGTCCGGGGTTCGATTTTGCCGCCGCGAACGAACTGGCGGCGCTGTTGCTGGTCAAGGAAGGAGACGGGTTTGCCGAGCTTGCCAGTAAGGACATGAACGCCTATCTGCATTGAGTCGCCGATAGCACAAGTGGGCTATGGGGTTATCTGAGGGGGAGCAATGATCGAATTTCTGCTGGCCTTGTTGCTTGTCGTGCTGTTGGTCGCCGGCATGTCGATCGGCGTACTGCTGGGGCGCAAGCCCCTCTCCGGGTCCTGTGGTGGCATGGCGGCCCTGGGCATGGACCTCAATTGCGATATCTGTGGTGGAGATGCCAGCAAATGCGAGGAAGTGGGGGAAACGGGGTCCGGGGGCGGTGAGCGCAACCTGGCGTACGATGCCGTGCGGCGGCGGTCTTGATCCCGGGGGTTGTCCGGAGGCCCGCAGCCTCAGGGTCTTACGGGAGCCGGTTGCGCGGAACCCTTGAGCACCGCGTGGAGTACCAGATCACCTTCGAAGTAGACCCGGTAGTTCTCGTAATCCCAGGAGGAAATCGGCGGATCGCCCACCGCGGGGAGTTCTCCTCGCGGGTTGCCGAAACGGGCGCGGACCTGGGCCTTGGTCATGCCCCGCGGCGGGGTCTGAAGCACCTGTTTTTCGGCGGCTTGCTGCCCAACGGGTACGCGGATCACCTCGGCGAAGGTGGGGGCCGAGGCAATGGTCGCGATCAGTGCGATTATGGTGAAGACTTTCATCTCGGTGTGCGGCGCCGCCGATCCAGCCATGAGCTCAGGCCGATTATAGAGGCCCGCGGCCGGGAAAGTATATTCCGGCGGCACACCAGTGCCGCGATGAGGTTGGCCGCCGGCGCGCGGCGTTCGCGAATCCTCCGATGAGCGCACGCTTGGCGGCCTTCGTCGGCCTCAGGTATGCCTGGCGCAGCCGCGGCCAGGGCTACCTTTCCTTCGTGTCCGGCTTCGCACTGGTGGCCATGGCATTGGGGGTGCTGGTATTGATCCTGGTGCTGTCGGTGATGAACGGCTTCGAAGGCGAGATCCGCCAGCGTATGCTCGAGATCGTGCCCCATGCTTCCCTGGCACCCGTGGGTGGACTCGCGGACTGGCAATCCCTGCGTACGGTCTCTTTGCCGGACGGCATCTCGGCGGCGCCCTATGTCGAGGGCCAGGCGCTGATCGGCTTTGCGGGTGACTCTGTGCCCGCGGTGGTCTACGGACTCGAACCCCAGGTTCTGGGCGATCGTCTGGCTGTCTCTTATACACATCTCCGAGCCCACGAGACTAGGCATGATCTCGTA